>NZ_JBFBAD010000071.1:0-54891 GCF_040682075.1 Actinoplanes sp. NPDC051411
GACCGGCTGCGGCAACTCCACACTGTCGAAGAAATACGTGCCACCCACCACCCCGGCACCCAACAAGATGACCACCACCGCCGCGGCCGCGGTCAGAATGTTGGTCCGCCGACGCCGCTTGGCCAGCTTCTTACCGCAGGAACCGCCCGGGCCGCCGGAGCCGCCCGGCCGGCCGGATTCGCCGGGCTCGCCGGAACCGCCCGGCCCGCCCGGCCGGCTGGATTCGCCGGGCTCGCCGGAACCGCCCGGCCCGCCGAAGCTGCCTGATCCACCCGGGCCGGGTGCGCCGCCGCTGGGGCGCACCGCCGCGCGGGCCGCCGCTGGCCGGCCGCCGGCGCCGCCGCCGACCGGGGCGCGGCCGGCCGGTCGGGTGGCGCCCACTGATGCGCTGCCGACCGCACCACCCCCGGCCGGCGGCCCCGAATGTCGAGCGGGAGCGGGCTCGGGCATAGGGCGGGGCACCCGGGCCCGGGCCCGCGCGGACCCCGGATCGCTGTCGCCGGCGGGGCGAGTCGGTTGCATGGTGCCTAGACGGTGACAACCATCGGAAAGGGTTGCCGCCGAGCCGTGTGGCATGGGTCACACTGCCGGGGAGAGCCGCCGAGAATCGACCTCTTGGGCCGGCGACGACGAGCCCATTCCTGGAGCGATGATCGGCGTGACGCCTGCACGCAAACCGGGATGTCTGGTGCGGCAGGTGACGGATGCCTCGCTCCCCGTAGGGTCCGGCTGATCCCCGTGGCCGGGGCCGTTGTGTGATCCATGACATCTCTTCTGGTCGCCGGGGTGATCTCGTTCCTACGGTTCAGGTAGCGGACGAAAGGAAGTCGCGCACATGGCCACTGTCGCTTACGACCACGCCTCCCGGATCTATGCCGGAACCGAGCGCCCCGCGGTCGACGAACTCACCCTGGACATCGAGGAGGGTGAGTTTCTTGTTCTGGTCGGCCCCTCCGGTTCCGGCAAGTCGACCGCCCTGCGCATGCTCGCCGGTCTGGAGGATGTCGACCGTGGTCGCATCCTGATCGGCGGCAACGACGTCACCAACCTGCCTCCGAAGGCGCGGGACATCGCGATGGTGTTCCAGAACTACGCGCTCTACCCGCACATGACGGTGTACGAGAACATGGCGTTCGCCCTCAAGCTGCGCCACACCAGCAAGGCCGACATCGACCGCCGGGTCAAGGAGGCGGCGGCGCTTCTGCAGCTGGAGGAATATCTGCAGCGCAAGCCGAAGGCGCTCTCGGGTGGCCAGCGTCAGCGGGTCGCGATGGGCCGGGCGATCGTACGTGAGCCGCAGGTCTTCCTCATGGACGAGCCGCTCTCCAACCTCGATGCGAAGCTGCGGGTGCAGACCCGTTCGCAGATCGCGACCCTGCAGGCCAAGCTCGGTGTCACCACGGTTTACGTGACGCACGACCAGGTCGAGGCCATGACGATGGGTCACCGGGTGGCGGTTCTGCGCGACGGCTTGCTGCAGCAGGTCGACACCCCGCGCACCCTGTACGACACCCCGGGCAACGTCTTCGTCGCCGGCTTCATCGGCTCGCCGGCGATGAACCTCAAGACCGTGCTGATCACCGAGACCGGGGCCGACTTCGGCCCGCTGGCCGTACCTCTGACGCGGGAGCAGGTCGCCGCGGCCGAGGGTGGCGACGGCAAGATCACGGTCGGCTTCCGGCCCGAGGAGACCGACCTGGTCACCGAGGGTGATGCCGGGCTGCCGCTCGAGGTCGACCTGGTCGAGGACCTCGGCTCGGACGTCAACGTCTACGGTCACACGCTGCTGGAGGGCTCCGACGAGCGGTTCGTCGTCCGGACCACCCGGCACCACCAGCCGAACCTCGGCGAGACCGTCTACGTCAAGCCGCAGACCGGCGAGGTGCACCTCTTCAACGCCGGCACCGGCGAGCGCATCTGAAGCAATGTCGGCACCGGCGAGCGCGTCTGAAACAGCGCCGGCACCGGCGAGCGCGTCTGATACAGCGCCGGCACCGGCGGACAACTTCTGAGCGCCGGGCGGATTAGGCCGGTCGGAGGGCCGCTTACGGGCGACTGACCGGGCCCTTCGCCGTCGGCATGATCGGCCGTATGGGTGCTGACGGCGGAAGCCGCTGAGCGGCGTGGGATGGGTGTTGGCGGCGGCCCTCGGGGCCGCCGCCGGATGGGGGACGTCGGACTTCCTGGCCGGGGTGCTCGGCCGGCGGATGCCGGTGCTGACGATCCTGATCGGGTCGAACCTGGCCGCCATGGTGCTGGCGCTGCTGGTCGTCGCGGTGCGCGGGGTCGCGCCGGTGTGGGACGGGCGGGTCTGGCCCGCGGTCGTGGCCGGGTTCCTGGGGCTGCCGGCGATGGGCCTGCTCTATCGGGCGATGCGGGACGGCTCGGCGGCGGTGGTGGCACCGGTCGCCGCGGTCGCCGCTCTGGTGCCGGTCGGCTGGGGTCTGCTGCACGGCGAGCGGCTCGGGCTGGGGGCCGGGCTCGGGGTGGCGTGCGGGCTGGCCGGGGTCACCCTGGCGAGCTGGCCGGTGCCGGGTGGGCAGAGACCGCGTACGCAGCGGCTGGCCAACCTGTGCGCGCTCGGGGCGGCGCTCGGGTTCGGAGCCTATTTCGTCCTGTTGCACGAGGCGGGCGCGGCCGACCAGCTGTGGGCGATCACCTTCGCGCGGATCACCGAGGGCCTCATCGGACTGGTTCTGGCGGTGCTGATCCGGCCCAAGTTGCGGCTCCGGGTTCCGGTCCTGGCCGTCGGCGTGTCCGATGTGCTGGCCGACGCGGCCTTTGTCGCCTCGGCCGCGGAGGCGCTCACTCCCGCGGCCGTCGTGGCGTCGCTCTATCCGGCGGTCACGCTGATGCTCAACCGGTCGTTTCTCCGCGAGCGCCTGCACACCGTCCACCTCTACGGCGTGATCGCGGCCGTCCTCTCGGTGGCGTGTCTGGCCCGATGACTCAGGCCGGCGACTGGGTCTGGGCGTAGGCGACGTAGTCACGGAGCCGGCGGACGTCCGGGACTTCCCGCAGGATCGGGGTCGTGGACGGCTCGTCGGCCCAGACGTGCCGGCTCTGTCGGCGGCCGACGGTGAAGACGTCGGCGAAGCCGGGAAACGTGGGCGAACGCCAGGCTGCCCGAGCCGTCCGGCCGCTCGGCGACGACCGGTGGCCGCGACGGCCGGCCCTCCAGAGGATGCGTTCGCCCGGCCGGAGAGAGGTGTCCACGCCTGCATGGATCCGCGGCGCAAGCTCCGCGGAGTCTCAGGCCGGGCGCAGGTCGGCGCCCTCGGCCGGGTCGTAACCGACGGCGAGGATCCGGTCGGCCTGCAGATAGATCGACAGGTCGGCGGCCACGTGGTGCTGGCTCGCCGTCCGGGTGACCGCGATGGTCAGCGCGCCGGCATCGACGTATTCGCCGAGGACGAGCGCATCGCGGCCGAGCCGGTCGGGGTGTTCGTCGACCGGCACCGCGACGACCCGGTATCGGGGCAGGCGGGCGCGGAGACCGGCGGCCAGGCCGGCCGCGCTGAGGCCGAGCATTCCCAGGTCGTCGACCCCGTAGACGACGACCAGTTCGTCGCTGGTGGCCAGCTCGGCGAGCCCGGCCACCACCGCCGCGGCACCGACCCGGGTGTCCGCCTCGCCGAGGACCGCCACGGTCGTCGCGGTCGGGCTGAGAGCGGGGCGGAACCCGACCGCGAGACCCAGGCCGACGCGGAGGTCACGGGTCTGGACGTACCGGGCCGCCACGAGCAGCGCCGCCGCCACCACGACCCAGCCCGGGGCGTACGAGTGGGTCAGCCCCTGCAGGCCGGCGAACAGCAGCGGCGGGACGAGCGCGCCGAGGGCACCGGCGGCGCCGGTCGCGCCCATCACCGCGCCGACGCTGTAGGGCCGCGCGGCCTTGCCGATCAGCGCGAGCAGGGCGCCACCGGCCAGGCCGTCGCAGACGGCGATCCCGGTGATCGCCGTGACCGCGAGCCACGACGGTGGCGCCGGCGCGACGACCAGGCACAGGACCGCGGCGATGCCGTACCAGATCACCAGCCGCCGGGCGGTCGGGTGGCGATCGGCCCGCCATCCGCCGACCAGCCGGGCGGCGGCGGCCAGAGTGACCACCGCTCCGGTGATCGCCAAGGCGGGGGTCCATCCGATGTGCAGCGCGGTGGCCAGATAGACCGGGAGGAACACCGAGATCGACAGCATGCCGCTCAGCGCGAGAACGTAGAGCAGCGTTACCGACGAGGTCGAGGCGAGCCGGGTCAGCGCCGCGCACTCCCGCAGCGGCGAACTCGTGCGATCGACCCCGGCGGGCTCCCGGATCAGCGTCGCCACCAGCCCGGCGAAGGTCACCAGCAACCCGGCGAGCACCAGGGCGGTCAGCCGCCCGTCGCGGTCGACGAGCCAGGAGACGGCGGACAAGATCACGGCGAGTGCCACCCCGAGCCCGAACACCCCCAGGTCGCGGCCGCGCCGGCCGTACGGAGACATCCGCGCGACGAGGGCGGCCCCCACGACGAACGCGGAGCTCGCCGTTCCGGCCGCGGTGCCGGCGACGACGGCCAACGGCAACGAGCCGGCCAGGCCGAGACCGGCCGCCGACGCGGCGGCCACCAGGCTGATGGCGGGAAACATCACGCGTACGCCGTACCGGTCGGTGAGGACGCCCACCGGCAACCGCACCAGCGCCGCCACCAGCACCGGCAGCGCGATCAGGACGACGTATCGATCGGGCGTGACGCCGAACCGCTCGTGCAGGTGCGGACCGAGAAGTATCGAGGCTCTCAGATTCAACCCCAGGCCGATGGTCACGAGCAGCAGCGTGACCATCGCACGCGGCCCCTTCGACAAGATCATCGCCACCCCTCGATCCGATCAGGACGGCCCACGCCCATCCAATCAGCCCCGGCCGCCGGATCCAAGCGCGTACCCGAACGAATTAGCACAGGTGGCCGACCGGCGGGGGCCGCCCGGCCTACGCCACCACGCGGTCGCGGCCGGTGCGTTTGGCCACGTAGAGGTTGTGGTCGGCCGCGGCGAGAAGCGCCCGCGCGGTCGTGCCGCCGGCCGCGGTGGTGACGCCGACGCTGCTCGTCACCGGCAGCACGCCGGTGATCGTCGCCCACGGGAAGTCGTGGATCACCCGCCGCACGTGCTCGCAGTGGAGCGCGGCGGCGGGCGCGTCGAGACCGGGCAGGATCAGCAGGAACTCCTCCCCGCCCAGCCGGGCCGCCACCGCGGGGCCGGTCGTGCGGTCCTGCAGGAGCCGGCCGAGCTGCTGGAGCACCGCGTCGCCGGTCGCGTGGGACAGCGTGTCGTTGATCTGTTTGAAGTGGTCGAGGTCGAGGATCGCCACCGACAGGGTGTCGCCGCGCGCGAGGATCTTCGGGAGCTGCTCGTCGACGTAGCGGCGGTTGTAGAGGCCGGTCAGCGCGTCCCGGTGGGCCATCTCGCGGAACTGCTCGGTGGCCTGGCGGGCCTCGTTGGCCTCGAAGATCGCCTGCATCGCGCGGGCGCGGGCCTCCCGCTGGGTGCTCTGCAGCGTCGACAGGCTGTCCTGGTAGCGCAACTGCTCCTCGTAGGCGTCCTTGTACCGGCCGGCCGCCGCGAACAGCGCCGCCTGTTCCCGGCGGACCTGCGCGCGCGCCCGGGCCAGGCCGCTGCGCTCGCACACCTCGACCGCCCGGTCGAGCGCGACCTGGGCCGCCGCCGGCCGGTCGCTGAGCCGGCGGGCCTCGGCCAGCGTGAGTAGGCACTCCGCCGCGCCGTCTCCGTCCGCGTCGAGGACCGTGCCGTCGAGCACCCCGGCGAGCGTGGCCTCGAGCGTGGTGTATCGCCCGGACATCAGCTCGACCCGCGCGATCGTGTCGAGCTCCTTCGCGGTCAGCGCACGGCCGCGGGCGGCCACCTCGCGCATCCGCGCCGCCAGCACGCTCGCCGCCGGTTCGTCGCCCGCCTCGTACGCGTTGAAGGTCATGTTGTTGAGCGCCCGCAGGGCGAGCCCGTCGTCGCCGATCTCGGCCGCGATGCGCAGCACCTCGCGGTAGCGCGACTCGCCCTCGTCGAACGAACCGATGTCGTCCAGGGTGCAGGCCAGCATGATCAGGTGCCGGCCACGGACCGCCGGCGCCGCCTCCGGCGGCAGCTTCGCCACCCCCTGTACGCCGTGGACCAGCGCTTCCGGGAAGTCCCCGAGCAGGCGGTAGAAGTTGGCCAGCACGCGGTGGGCGCGCGCCTCCACATAGGGCCGGCCGTGTTTCTCCGCCCACTCCTGGGTCTGGTGCGCGCTGTGCCCGCCCGGCCCGAGGTGCCCCTCGCGCAGCAGCACGTCGGCGACGAGCATGTCGCAGCGGCGCACCGCCTCCTCGTCGCCGGCCTGGGCGGCGCGCACCCGCAACTCGGCCGCCCGCAGCCGGATCTCGGCGAACTCGTCGATCCACCGGCCGCCCTCGAGTTCGACCAGGAGCGCGCGGTCGTCGCGAACTGCCACGTCCGCCGTCATTCGCACCTCCCTGCGCTTCCGAGCCGAGGCGCGTCTCGATCATCCCGCACGACGGGTCCCACCCGGGGGACAACGCGGTTGCGGTCGAGTTGCCACCCACCGTAGCGCCCGGCTCAGCCGTGCCACTGCCGCCAGAGGGCCGCGTACGGCCCGTCGCGCGTGATCAGGTCGTCGTGGGTGCCCAGCTCGATGATGCGGCCGGCGTCCATCACCGCGATCCGGTCGGCGTCGTGGGCGGTCTGCAGGCGGTGGGCGATGGCGATGACCGTACGGTTGTGCAGCACCGCCGCCAGCGCCCGTTCCGCCGCCCGGGCCGCCCGCGGGTCGAGCAGCGCGGTCGCCTCGTCGAGGATCACCGTGTGCGGGTCGGCGAGCAGCACCCGGGCGAGCGCCAGCTGCTGCGCCTGGGCACCGGTCGGCGGGTTTTCCCCCAGGTCGGCGTCGAGGTCGGACGCCCAATCCGCGCCGACCGTACGCAAAGCCTCGCGTAGGCGATCGTCGGGCGCCGCCACCATCAGGTTGTCGCGCAGCGACTCCCGGAACACGTGGTGCTCCTGGGTGACCAGCACGACCTGCCGGCGCAGCAGGTCCGGGGGAAGGTCGGCCACCGCGACACCGCCCACGGTCACCGTGCCGGCCGGCGGGCGGTCGATCCCGGCCAGCAGCCGGCCGAGGGTCGACTTGCCGGCCCCGGAGAGCCCGACGATCGCCAGCCGCTCACCCGGCTGCACGGTCAGGTTCACGTCGTGCAGCACATCCGGGCCACCCGGGTACGCATATCGGACGCCCTCCACCGAAATGCGGTCGTCGGCCGGGAGGGAAGAGGAGGAAACGGGGCCGGGCGGCACCGCGGCGAGCCCCTCGATCCGGGCGAACGAGGCGCTGCTGCTCTGCAGCTGCTCGAGCCAGATCAGCATGGTGTCCATCGGGCCGACCAGTTGGCGCAGATAGAGCGTGGCCGCGGCGACCGTGCCCAGCGTGACCCGCCCGTCGAAGTAGAGCAGCCCGCCGACCAGCAGCACGAACACGACCGGGACGTTGTACGACCCCTCGGTCACCGGGAAATAGACCGACCGCAGCCGGAGCGTGGCCAGCCGGCTGCGCTTGGTCCGCGCGATCGCCGCCCGCCCCACCGCCAGCCGCGACTCGTGCAGCCGGAACGCCTCGATCGTGCGCGCCCCGGCCGTGGTCGCGGCCAACTCCTCGGCCAGTTCCGAGTTGGCCGCGCCCTCTTCGAGGTAGGCGTCGCGCGCCCGGCGCAGGTACCAGCGGCCGACCAGGATGATGCCGGAGAGCCCGAGCAGGCCGGCCAGGCCGAGCAGCGGATCGAGCACGAGCACGGCGCCGACCAGGAACAACCCCTGCATGCCGGCCACGAAGACGGTGGGCAGCACGTCGCGCAGCGTGCCCGCGACCGCGTCCACGTCGGTCGTGCCGCGGGCGGCCAGGTCACCCGGCGGCACCCGCTCGACCACCGAGGCCGGCAGCGCCAGCGCGCGGGACAGGAAACCGGTGCGGATGCGGGCCGCCGAGCGCTCACCGAACCGGTAGCCGAGCAGCAAGGCCCACCGCGCGAGTAGCGTCTGGGCGAACGCGCACGCCAGCACGGCCCCGGCCAGCAGATCGATGCGGTCGCCGCGGTTCGGGCCGGTGACGTCGTCGATGATCCGGCCGAGAAGATAGGGCGCACCGAGGGCGGCCAGCGCGGACAGCACGTTGAGCAGCAGCGTGAAACCGACGGCCCGCCGGTCGGCGGCGAGCAGGCGGCCGGCGGCCCTCGCCACCTCCCGGGTGGCGGCGATCGGGAGGGTGGTCGCGCTCATCGCGCCTCCTCGGCCGCCGAGAACGTACGGCTGACCAGGTCGCGATAGCCCGAGTCGTGTTCCAGCAGGTCCCGATGGGTGCCGGAGGCCGCGATCCGCCCGTCGACCACGTAGTGCACGACGTCGGCCCGGTCGAGCAGCACCGGTGACGTGGTGGCCAGCACCGTGCCGCGCCCGGCCCGGGCGGTGGTCAGCCGCTCGGCGATCGCGGCCTCGGTGTGCGCGTCGACCGCCGAGGTGGGCTCGGCCGCGAGCAGCATCTCGGGGTCGGCGAGCAGCGCCCGGGCCAGCCGGACCCGCTGCCGCTGCCCGCCCGAGAGGTTGCGGCCGTCCCGCTCGATGTGGTGGTCGAGACCGGCCACGTCGCCGGCGACCGCGGCGGTGATCGCCCGCTGGATCGCCTCGTCGCCCGCCGCGGTGCGACCCGCGACGACGTCGCGCAGCGTGCCCGAGAACAGGTCGGCCTCGTGGTCGGCGACCAGGATCCGCGCGCGGACCGGGGCCTTCGCCACCCCGGCCAGCGGGTAGGGGCCCCAGGTGGCTTCGGTCTCGCCGTAGCGGCCGAGCCGGTCGAGGATCGCCGCCGTGTCCTGCGGACGGGCCGAGGCGAGCACGGTCAGCCGGCCCGGCTCGGCGACCACACCGGACTCCGGGTCGCGCAGGACGGCCGGCGAATCGGGGGCTGGGCCGTCGCCCGGCGGCTCCAGCGGCAGCCGCAGGAACGTGACGATCCGGCGGGCCGCGACCACGCCACGGCTCACGTCGCCGGCGCTGAAAATGAACATCCACGTGGGAACGACGAGGATCGCCACGTACCCGTAAACCGCGACCAGTTCCCCGACCGTGAGGTCACCCCGCACCGTGAGCCGCGCGGCGAGCCAGGTGACCGCGGCCAGGAAGATGGTCGGCAGGCCGTCACCCAGCGCGGAGATCCAGCTCAGCACGCCGCCGACCCGGTAGCCCTCGGCCCGCACGGTCTCCGACTCGGCGGTGTAGCGGCGCAGATGGGCCGGTTTGCCGCCGAGGCCGTTGAGGATGCGCAGCCCGCCGAGCACGTCGACCAGGCGGGTGGCGAGCCGGCCCTGGCGCTCCCGGTATTCGCCGCCGGCGTTGTTCAGCCGGCTCATCAGGGGCCCGAGCAGCACCCCGAGCACCACCACTCCACCGGAGGTGACCAGGGCGATCACGCCGGAGATGTGCAGCAGGAGAGCCAGCACGACCACGTACGCGACCAGCGCGCCCACCCCCGGACCCGTCACCGTCAAGGCCCGCGCGACCAGCCACACGTCCCCGATGCCGATGGTGACCACCTCACCGGCGGTGATCCGCCGGGGGAGCGCCGACCCCAGCCCGACCGCGTGCGCCATCACCGCGTCGGCCGTGCGCAGCGCACCGTCCAGCCGGATCCGGGTCATCGTGCGGTGCCGCATGATGCCGAGCACCGCGTTGGCCATGCCGACCACGAAGATCGCGCCGGCCCAGGCGACCAGCGGGCCCGGGTGCCGCGGCCGCAGGCCGCGGTCGATCGCCTGCGAGATCAGGTACGGCGTGACGGCGAGACTGATCATCCAAAGGGAACTCCAGAGCGAGCCGAGACCGATCCGTCCCTTCTGTCGCCACGCCAGCCAACCTAGATATCGCCACGGCCCCCGTGTCCACATCCGCCCATCATGTCCGATGAGCGAGCCGTCCTCGACCCGGTTATTCGCCGGCCCACAGGAGGATCTCGTTGTGCGGAAGGCGGTCATTCCTGGTCGGGCCGGCGTTTGGTCGGCCTCGGCGCGCCGGCACCGTCAGCTACAGCAGCCGTCGCCACTCCCGATCGGGTTGCTGTCGCAGACACCGGTCTCGGGCAGGTCGAGGCGAACCTCCCGGGCGGCTTCCCAGTCGCCGGCCAGCGCGGCGACGACCGAGCGGGCCTGCTCGTACCCGGTAGCCAGCAGGAAGGTCGGCGCCCGCCCGTAGCTCTTGACGCCGATCGCGTAGTAGTGCGATTCCGGATGGGTGAGTTCGGCGACGCCGTGCGGCGGCACCGTCCCGCAGGAGTGCTCGTTCGGGTCGATGAGCGGGGCCAGAGCACGGGTCGAACCGACGATCGGGTCGAGGTCGAGGCGCAGCTCGGAGGCGAGCGTGTGGTCGGGCCGGAAACCGGTGGCCGAGACGATCCGGTCGACGGTGATCTCGCGGGTGCCGTCGGAGACCACGACGCCGTCCGGCCCAGGGCTGACGCGCTGGATGCCGAATCCGGTCATCAGCTCGATCGCGCCGGACTCGACGCTCTCTCGCAGCCGGGTTCCCAGGGCGCCGCGGGCGGGCAGCGCGTCGCCGGTCCCGCCGCCGTAGGCCCGGGCCGGGCTCGCCGCCCGGATCGCCCAGGTCACCGTGGTTCCTGAACCCAGCTCGGCGAGCGCGAGCAAGGTATTCGCGGCCGAGTGCCCGGCGCCGACGACAAGAACCCGCGACCCCGTGAATCGGTCACGGTCGCGGCCCAGGACGTCCGGCAAAGAGCTTTCGACGTACGCGGCGGCGGCGGTTTCGCCGTGTGCCGGGATGCCGGAGGCGCCGAGAACGTTGGGCGTCCGCCAGGTTCCGGAGGCGTCGATGACCGCGCGGGCGACCAGGTCCTCGCCGTCGGCAAGCCGGATCAGGAACGGCGTCTCGTCCCGGCCGGTGCCGCGCAGCCGGTCCAGCCCGAGCCGGGTGACCGCGGCGACCCGCGTTCCGTACCGGATGTTGTCCTTCAGGACCGGCAGGTCGGCCAGCGGCTGCAGGTAGTCGTCGGCCAGTTGGGCGCCGGTGGGCAGCCTGTCGTCGCCGGGGCGGGCCCAGCCGGTGTCGGCGAGCAGCCGTGCTGCCGCGGCGTCGATGTCGAATCGCCAGGGCGAGAACAGGCGTACGTGTCCCCACTCCCGGATCGCGGCGGCCGGGCTGTCGCCGGCTTCCAGGACGACGAACGGCAGACGGCGTTCGGCGAGATGCGCCGCGGCGGCCAGGCCGACAGGTCCGGCACCGATCACGGCGACCGTCAAGGTGGCGTTCACGGAGAGACTCCTTCAGAGGACGATGAGGCTTCGGCGTCCGCGGTTGGCTTCGGGCGCACCCTGATCAGCAGCTCCCGATCAGGCTCGGGGCGGGATGGCCCATGACGATGTCGGCGGCGGACGGGAAGCCATCGACGCAGCGACTGTTGATGCGATAGTGCCGGGCCGTGCCGACCGCTTCGACCAGCACGAATCGCACGTCGGCGAGAATCTTGAGGTGCTGCGAGACGGTCGACTGGGCCAGGCCGGCCGCGGTGACGATCTCGCCCACCGCCATCGGCCGGTTCTGCCGGGCGAGATATTCGACGATCTGCACCCGGGACGGGTCGGCGAGGGCCCGGAACCAGGAGGCGTACGTCTCCGCGGTCGTACGGTCGAGCAGGTCGGCCATCATCCACCAACTTCATCGTCTATCGCCGATCAACGATGAAACTGTAGCCGGCGCCAGGTGTGGCATCACCTGCCGTCCGAACGCCAGCCGCCTGTGGCCGGTGGCGTCCTGCCACGTCGACTCGGGCGCCGCGTAGAGTTCGGCTGGGGTGGTCATCCGCAACAGCCCTGACCGGCCGCGACCGCCTCCGTCTTCGCCACGCTCGCACAACACGAGTTTTCGGCCGACGCCTCGGCGCTGCTGCCACAGCACGGGCTGGAATTCGCCGCCTGGGGCCCCGGCGTGGTGGCCACCGCGGTGCTGCCGCAACAGCCGCCTGCGCTGGACACGGCGGGCGCGGCCGCCGGATCCGTAGCGAAACCACCCTGCGCGGCCCTGTCTTCGGTCATCGTCGTCTCCTCTCGAACACGGACCCATGGATTTGATAGTTATTGGATCCGATGACTGTCGAATCCGACACTTGCACGCGGATTCGACTCATGTCAAGGTCGACCTATGTCGAATCCGGGTCCCCTCCTCGATCAGGCCGCCGAGGCGCCGTGCTGCCCGCCGATGGCCCAGCAGAAGGTGGATGCCGAGGCCGCCGCGTCGCTGTCGGCCGCCTTCAAAGCCCTCGGCGACCCGGTGCGGCTCCAACTGATGTCGATGATCGCGTCGGCGCCCGGCGGGGAGATCTGCGTCTGCGACCTGACCCCGGCGTTCGAGGTGTCCGAGTCGACGATCTCGCACCACCTGAAGGTCCTGCGCACCGCCGGCCTGGTCGGCTCGGAGCGCCGTGCGAGCTGGGTCTACTACTGGCCCCGGCCTGGCCTGATGCGCCGGCTGGCGACGCTGTTGACCCCGGATGCCTGACCCCCACGGCTTGACGCGGACCGGATAGGCCAGCCACCATTGACTCAATGAACGCTGACCCTTCTCTCCTGGCGCGGGCCCGGGTGCACGCCGCGCTCGGCGACCCGGCCCGGCTGGCGATCGTCGACGCGCTGACGCTCGGTGACGCCTCACCCGGGGAGATCGGCGCCGACCTCGGCATGCCGACCAATCTGGTCGCCCACCACGTCAAGGTCCTGCACGAGGCCGGCCTGGTCGGGCGGAGCCGTTCCGAAGGCGACCGCCGCCGCACCTACCTGCGCCTCGACCCGGCCGTTCTCGCCTCTCTGACCCCGCCCCCTTTGCACGCCGGGGAGCGGGTCGTTTTCGTCTGCACCCACAACTCCGCCCGCTCCCAGCTGGCCGCCGCCCTGTGGCGCGACCGGGTCGGCGGGGCGGTCACCTCGGCCGGCACCCGTCCCGCGGCCCGCGTCCACCCCCGGGCGGTGAAGGTCGCCCACCGGCACGGCCTCGCCCTCGACCCGGCTCACACCGCCCACGTCGCGGACGTGGTGCACGACGGCGACCTGGTCATCGCCGTCTGCGACAACGCCCACGAAGACCTCGCCGGCCCCGTGCGGCCCCAACTGCACTGGTCGATTCCCGACCCCGTCCGCGTCGACACCGACGAGGCGTTCGAGGCCGCCTACACAGACCTGGAAAACCGCATCAACCGGATCGCACCCACCGTCGAAGGTCCGCCCCGAGACTGACCACCGATCGTCCCCTGCCGCGCGGACCGCATGCCCGACGACCCGCGGGCCGGTTCCACGCGGCCGCCCCGAACAGACCGGAGTCCGCTCGTCATGCCCCACATCGCCCCGTGGCGTCGGCTGCTCGCCGAGTTCGCCGGCACCGCACTCCTGGTCACGGCCGTCGTCGGCTCCGGCATCATGGCCACCACCCTTTCGCCCCACGACGTCGGCCTCCAGCTGTTGGAGAACTCGGTCGCGACCGCGTTGGCGCTCGGTGCCCTGATCCTGACGTTCGGCCCGGTCTCGGGAGCGCATTTCAACCCGGTGGTGTCGGCAGCGGACTGGTTCCTCGGCCGCCGCACCGGAACCGGTCTGACCGGCGCTGACCTGGCGGGCTACGCGGTTGCCCAGATCGCCGGGGCGATCGCCGGATCCGTGCTGGCGAATCTGATGTTCGCCCTCGACGCGGTCACGTTCTCGCACAAGGACCGCAGCGCACCGCATCTGTGGATCGGCGAGGTCGTCGCGACCGCCGGCCTGCTGATGCTGATCTTCGCGCTGGCCCGGTCCGGCCGGGCACCGGCCGCTCCGGCGGCGGTCGGCGCCTACATCGGCGCGGCGTACTGGTTCACCTCGTCGACCAGCTTCGCCAACCCGGCGGTGACGATCGGCCGCGCCTTCACCGACACGTTCGCCGGGATCGCCCCGGCATCGATTCCCGGGTTCCTCCTGGCCCAAATCGTCGGTCTGTTCGTCGGCGTCGGCCTGCTGGCGGCGCTCTACCCACATGTTGGTGTGGCGGCCGACGAGGTCGTCGTCACCACGACCCCGTGACTGCCCCGTCTCCGACAAGAGGATGTTCGTGATGACCGACAAGCCCAGCGTCCTGTTCGTCTGTGTGCACAACGCCGGCCGTTCGCAGATGGCCGCGGGCTGGCTTCGGCATCTGGCCGGTGATGCGGTGGAGGTCCGCTCGGCCGGTTCCGAACCGGCCGATCAGATCAACCCGGCCGCGGTCGAGGCGATGCGGGAGGTCGGCATCGACATCACCGGCCAGAGCCCGAAGCGCCTGGAATACGAGACCGCGCGGGACTCCGACGTGATCATCACGATGGGCTGCGGCGACGCCTGCCCGGTCTTCCCCGGTAAACGCTACGAGGACTGGGAACTGGAGGACCCGGCCGGCAAGGGCGTCGAGGCCGTACGCCCGATCCGCGACGAGATCAAGGGTCGCGTCGAGACCCTCCTCGGCGAGCTTCTCCCCGCTGCCCCCGCTTGATCCGCAAGGCCCCGGCGTCCCCTGGGCGCGGTTCCGGGCGGTTCAGCGGGGCTGGTGGCAGACCGAGTGGCCGTCGGGGCAGAGGTAGTAGGCGACGCCGGGGGTGAACTCGACGCGGGAGGCGATCTGGTAGGTGATGCCGTCGCCTGGGGTGAGGACGATCGCGTACGGGATCTTGTGGTCCCAGCCGCCGTCGAAGCCGGCGAAGGCGTCGGTCGCGCCGGCCTCGTAGCCGGCGTCGAAGATCTGCTTGTCGGTCGCCGGGAGGCTGAGGGTGCCCTGCTCGGCCCGGCCGTCGCGTACGCCCGCCGCGTAGCTTTGGTCAGCCGCGGCCGGCTCGGGAGAGGTTGAGCGGCCGAGCCAGTATCCGCCCGCGGCGACCACGATCAGGGCGAGGATCGCGAGCACTTTCCACGTACGCATCCTTCGGACTCCCTCGCGAGGACGGGTATCTTGCCGGGCATGCTATGCGAGATGTGCGGGGGCACTCGGTGAGCCGGCGGCCGCCGGGGGCGGCGGAGGAGACGTTTGCCGTGGCCAGCCGGCGGGTGATCCGGTTCGCGGCGGGCTACGCGTTCGTGGTCGTGGCGGTCGCGGCGCTCGGTCTGGCCGGTTATGCGGCGATCCGCAGCGGGGCGGCCGATCCGGTTTCGGTCGGCACGCAGGTGTCGGTCGTGCTCGGCACCACGCTCACCGGGCTGGTCGGGCTGGTCTGCGTCATCGGCCTGCTGATCTCCGCCATCGTCTGGATCGTCAGCGCCCACGGGCTGCGACCGGCCGGGCCGGGCGTTCTCGGCTACGTGCTGATGTCGACCAGCCTGCTGCTGATCGGACTGGCGTACGTTCTGCCGTCGCTGGTGCCGACGGTGAACGCGGCGATCGTCACCGACGCCGCGATGCGGATCGCCGCCGTCGCCGTCCTGGTCGTGGGCGTGATCGTGGTGCGGTCCGAGATCCGGGGCGAGACCGGCCTGGAGATTCCGTCCGGCCACCGCACGATGCAGGTCAGCGGCGACGACTGGAACGCCTCGAAGTGGGACCCGGAGGTTCTCGACGACATCGAGCGGCGCCGCGGCAGCCAGGATTTCTGACTGTCGGGTTTGCTGGCGGGCCCTCGATCGGCGGGGCGTCCCCTGCTGTGATGGGGCGCGTGCGGATCAGGCTGCTCGGTGAGTTCGGGATCGATCGGGACGAGGCACCCGTCGACCCCCGTGAGTGGCGGCTGCGCAAGGCCCGCACGCTGGTCAAACTGCTGGCGCTGGCGCCCGGTCAGCGGCTGCACCGCGACGTGCTGCTCGACCTGTTGTGGCCGGGCAAGCCGGCCGGGCCGGCGCTCAACAACCTCCATCAGGCCCTGCATGTGGCGCGGCGGGTGCTCGCCGGTGACGGTGCCCGGGCGGGGCTGATGGAGTTGCAGAACGACCTGGTGGTGCTGCGGGTGGACGCGCCGGTCGAGGTCGATGTCAGCCGGTTCCGGGAGTTGGCGGCCGGTGGTCCGGCGGCCCGGCGGGAGGCGGTCGCGGCCTACACCGGCGACCTGCTGCCGGAGGATCGTTTCGAGGACTGGGCGGCCGGCCCGCGGGCCGAACTGCGGGGGCTGTTGTGCGAGCTGCTCGTCGACCTCGGTGATGTGGCGTCGCTGCAGCGGGCGCTCGAGATCGATCCGCTGCACGAGCGGGCGGTACGCGGCCTGATGCGGCAGCTCGCGGACGCCGGTCGCCGGTCCGAGGCGCTGGCTCGTTATGAGCGGCTCCGGGACGATCTGCTCGCGGCGTACGGAAGCGACCCGGACCCGGAGTCCAAGCGTCTCTACCGGGATCTTCTGACCGGCGGCGGCGAACCGCGGCCGGCCCGCGACAATCTGGCCCCGGCCCTGACCAGCTTCGTCGGCCGGGAGCGCGAGATCGCCGAGGTGCACCGCCTCCTGGCCGCGGGTGGCCTGCTGACCCTGACCGGGGTCGGCGGCGCGGGCAAGACCCGGCTGGCCGAGGAGGCGGCCCGGCGCCTGCTCGACTCCTACCCGGACGGTGTCTGGTTCGCCGATCTCGCCCGGGTGGCCGAGCCGCGGCTGGTGCCGGACGCGGTGGCGGCCGCGCTCGGCCTCGACCCGGCGGCCGGTTCGCGCCCGCTGCGGACCCTGGTCGGCCGGCTGGTGTCCCGAAATCTGCTGCTGATCCTGGACAACTGCGAGCACCTGCTCGGCGCGTGCGCGGAGCTGGCGAGCGCGGTCCGGCGCGCCTGCCCGGGAGTGGCTTTGCTGGCGACCAGCCGGGAACCGTTGCACGCGCCGGGCGAGATCACCTTCCGCGTGCCGTCGCTGCGGGAGACCGCGTCGGTCCGGCTGTTCACGGACCGGGCTCGCGAGGTGCGCCCCGATTTCGTGGTCGACGACGGGAACTTGGCCGCGGTCGCCGAGATCTGCCGGCGCCTCGACGGCATCCCGCTCGCGCTGGAACTGGCCGCCGCCCGCACGTCCCACCTCGAGCCGGTGGAGATCGCCGAGCGGTTGCACGAGGCGCTTTCGCTGCTCGGGCGCCGAGGCCAGATCACCCGGCACGCGACGCTGCGGGCGGCCCTCGAGTGGAGCCACGCGCTGCTCGCCCCCGACGAGCAGATCCTGCTGCGCCGGCTGTCGGTCTTCGCCGGCGGTTTTTCCTTACAGTCGGCCGAGGAGGTCTGCGCCGACGGCTCCGCGCCGCCGGATGAGGAGGGCCGCGCCGATCGACGGCTCGGGCGGGGCGACGTGCTCGACTGCCTCGGCCGGATCGTCGACAAGTCGCTGGTGCAGATCGAGCGCACCGGCGACCGCTCGCGCTACCGCCTGCTCGAGACGATCCGCCAGCTCGGGCGCGAACGGCTGGCCGAGGCCGGCGAGACCGACGCGTTCGACGCCGCCCACTGCCGCCACTTCCTGAAGCTGGCCGTCGACAGCGATCCCGATCGCGGGTCCGGGATCGTCGCCGAGCGGCCGCAACAGCTCGACGTCGACCACGACAACATGCGGGCCGCGCTCGGCTGGGCGGTCCGGCACGACCCGGCCCGGGCCCTGTCACTGGGCGTCAGCCTCTGGCGTTACTGGCTGGCCCGCGGCCATTTCGCCGAGGGCGCGGGATGGCTGGAACGGGTTCTGGCGGTGCGGACGGAACCGTCGGCCGACCGTACGCGGGCGCTGTTCGCTCTGGCGGTCCTGGAGGCCCGCCGGGGGCTCAGCGCCCGGCTGCCGATCCTGGCCGATGAGGCCGTCAAGGCCGCCGATCGCCCCGGTCTCGCCTGGGCCCGGCTCATGCGCGGCGTGCTGCTGGTCGGGGTGGCCGAGATCGACGAGGTGGAGCGGGTGGCTCTCGCCGAGAGCGAGGGCGACCCGCCCGCGGCGGTCGCCGCGACGGCCCATTTCCTGGCCGCGCTGGCGGCGCTCTTCCGGGAGGACGTACGCACGTCAGCGCGCCGATTCGACGACTGTCTGACCAGTTTGAAATCCGTTGACCCCGGCGCGCCGCCGTTTCTGCCGGCGGTGACGTTCTGCCTGCCGCTGGCGCCGGTCGGCGACGCCATGGTGCCGGTGTTCGAGGAGTCGTGGCTGCTCGGTCGCCGGGTCGGTGCCGTGCAGGGCCGCGGCTACGTGTTGTCGGCGCTCGGTTACGTCCATCGGCTGGCCGGTG
The DNA here is from genome assembly GCF_040682075.1 of Actinoplanes sp. NPDC051411. Classification (NCBI taxonomy): domain Bacteria; kingdom Bacillati; phylum Actinomycetota; class Actinomycetes; order Micromonosporales; family Micromonosporaceae; genus Actinoplanes; species Actinoplanes sp. NPDC051411. The sequence continues at coordinate 18,252 of NZ_JBFBAD010000071.1, forward strand.
ATCTGGACGCGGCCCGGTCGACGACGGCGCAGGCGGTCGACGAGTTCGCGCGGATCGACGACCCGGCCGGGCTGGCCCACGCGCTCAACCATCTGGGCTGCGTCGAGCGGGACGCGCGGCTGTTCGATCCGGCGTTCTCGCATCTGCGCGAGGCGTTGCGGCTGCGGCAGCGACTCGGGGACCGGCGGGGCGAAAACCTGAGTCTGGCCAACCTCGGTCTGCTGTCCGCGGCGGCCGGCGACTTCGCTGAGGGGCGGCGGCTCGCGCGTACGGCATGGGAACACGGAGAGTCGGTGGACGACGGACCCGGGGTCGCCGGGGCCTTGCTCGATCTTGCCGTGGTCGAGCTGTTCGCGGGGGATCGCGGCCGGGCCCGTTCGTTGACCTCGCAGGCCGTGGAGGCGTTCGTTCCGCAGGGATACCTGCGGTTGGAGGCGTGGACCCGGTTGCTGGCCCGCGAGCTGGCGCCGGACGACCCGGCGTCGGAACGCCATGGCCGGGTGGCCCTGGAGTTGTTCGGCCGCCTCGGCTGCCGGCTCGGTTATGCGCGCGCTAAGGCGATGCAAAGGCCGCCTTCCTAGCGTCGTCTGCCATGACTACTGGAGAAGCCACACTCGGCGAACTCGCCTCGGTTCTGCGCGGCGATCTGATCCGGCCCGACGACCCGGGCTATGACGAGGCGCGAGCCATCTGGAACGGCGCCCACGACCGCCGGCCGGCGCTGATCGTCCGCTGCCGCGGGGTGGCGGACGTGTTGCGGACCGTGGAGTTCGCGCGAAGTGAAGGTCTGCCGCTCGCGGTTCGCGGCGGCGGGCACAGCATTCCGGGATTCTCTACTGTGGACGACGGGATCGTCCTCGACCTGAGTCTCATGCGCGGTGTCCGCGTCTCGCCCTCCCGGCATTCGCTGATCGCGCAGGGTGGCTGCCTGTGGAGCGACGTCGACGCGGAGGCCCAGGCGTTCGGGCTGGCCGTGACCGGCGGCCTGATCTCGACCACCGGCATCGCCGGGTTCACGCTCGGCGGCGGCATCGGATGGCTGGTCCGCCGATGCGGCCTGACCTGCGACAACCTGATCGGCGCCGACGTCGTGACGGCGGACGGGCAATACCTGCACGTCAGCGAGGAATCGCATCCCGAGCTGCTGTGGGCCCTGCGGGGTGGCGGGGGCAACTTCGGCGTCGTCACGTCGTTCGAGTTCCGGCTGCACGAGGTCGGGCCGACGGTCTTCGCCGGGCTGGTCTTCTACCACGGCTCGGATGCCGCGCGGGTGCTGGAAGGATTCTCCTCTCTCTCCGCGTCCGACGACCTGTCCCTGGCGGTCAACCTGACCACCGCGCCGCCCCTGCCGTTCCTGCCGGCCGAGGTGCACGGAAAACCGGTAGTGGCGGTGCTCGGGGTCTGGTCGGGCAACCTGGCCGACGGGGACGCCGCGACCCGGCCGTTCCGGTCGCTGGCGCCGGTCGTCACCGACCTGTTCGGCCCGATGCCCTACTCGGCGATGCAGAGCATGCTCGACCCGCTGTATCCGCGCGGAGTCTGGAACTACTTCCGGTCGGCGTTCTTCGACGACCTCGACCCGGCACCCCTGGTCGAGGCCTACTCGCGGCTGCCCAACGCCATGTCCGAGCTGCACATCCACCATCTCGGCGGGGCGATGGGCCGGGTGCCGGCCGACGCGACCGCGTTCGGCAACCGGAACCATCCGTTCCTGCTGAACGTGGTGGCCCGCTCGGCCGACGCCTCCGGCTACCCGTCGGCGGTGTCGTGGGCGCGCGAGGCGGCTCGCGCGGTCGGGCCGGACGCGGCGGCGTACGTGAACTTCGGCGGGGAGGGGCCGTCCTACCCGAAGGACACCTACGACCGGCTGGTCGCGGTCAAGGACCGGTACGACCCGACCAACCTGTTCCAGCTCAACCAGAACATCCGGCCGTCGGGCATACGCTCGTAGGCATGACCGCTCCGGAGATGCAGGCGTGGCGGCCCTCGCTGCCCGGAGTGGCCGAGGTGCTGCACGCCCACTTCACCGATCATGCGTACCCGATGCACGCCCACGACACGTGGACGCTGCTGATCGTCGACGACGGCGCGGTCCGCTACGACCTGCATCACCACGAGCGTTTCGCCTCGCGGGACCTGGTCACGATCCTGCCGCCTCACGTGCCGCACGACGGTGCCCCGGCCACGCCGGGTGGCTTCCGCAAGCGGGTCATCTACCTGGAAAGCGGGCATCTGTCGGGCAGTCTGATCGGCCGGGCGGTCGACGGGCCGTGCTTCCCCGACCGGTCCCTGCGGCAGACGATCTCGGCCCTGCACGGGGTGCTCCGGCAGCCCCTCGAGCTGTTGCGGGCCGAGTCGCTGCTCGCGCTGCTCACCGACGGCGTGCGGGCGCACCTGGGCGACCAGGTGCGTCCCTTCGCCGGCGATCAGACGGCGGCCTACCTGCTGCGCGACCTGCTCGAGGCGCACATTCTCGACGGGGTGTCGCTCTACGAGGCCGGGCGCGTGCTGCACTTCAACCCGTCGCACCTGGTGCGGGCGTTCAGCCGCGAATTCGGCATGTCGCCCCACCAATATCTGACATCACGCCGGGTCGACGAGGCGCGCCGGCTGATCCTCTCCGGGGAGCCGCTGAGCTCGGTCGCCCGCAGCAGCGGCTTCTACGACCAGCCGCACCTGGCCCGCCACTTCAAGCGGATCCTCGGCGTCAGCCCGGGCGCGTTCGCGTCAACTTCGTACAAGACCCGGCGCCCCTTCCCGGCGGATCGTCGGTCCCATGGAATTCGACACCAAGATCGCCGTCCTGCTCCGTGACGATCTGCTGACCTGGCAACGCCTGAACGTCACCGCCTTCCTGGTCAGTGGCCTGGGCTCGGCCCAGCCCGCGCTCGTCGGCGCGCCCTACGAGGACGGCAGCGGCGTGCGCTACCTCGCCATGTTCGGCCAGCCGGTGCTGGTCTTCGAGGGCGCCTCCGCGGTACTTCAGGCCGCCCACTCCCGGGCCGTCGCCCGGCATCTGCCGACCGCGATCTTCACCGCCGACCTGTTCGCCACCGGCAACGACCACGACAACCGGGCCGCCGTACGCGCCGTGGCGACCGAGAAACTCGACCTGGTCGGGCTGGCCGTCCACGGCCCGAAGAACGCCGTCGACAAGGTTCTCAAGGGCGCCCGGATGCACCCGTGAACCCTTCGCTTCTCGTCACGATGGCCCTCTTCGGCAGCGCGTTCGCCGGCTCGAAGGTGGTGGTCGAACAGCTTCCGCACCAGGTCGCGGCCGTACTCCGCTTCGGAGGTGCCGCCCTCATCCTGCTCACGGTCGTCTTCGCCCGCCGGCGGGGCGCCCGGCTGACCCGCGCCCAGATCATCCGGTGCGGCCTGGTCGGACTGCTCGGCGTCTTCGCCTACAACGTGTTCTTCTTCTGGGCGCTGTCACTGGCCCCCTCGATCGACGGCAGCGTCATCGTGCCGGTCATGAGCCCGATCCTGGTCGTCCTCGCCCGGCCCGAACGCACCACGCCGTTCCGCATCGCCGGCCTGCTTTTCGGGCTCACCGGCGCGGTGGTCTTCTTCACCGGCGCCCGCCTCGGCGGCCCGCGCCTGCTGGGCGACCTGCTCTTCCTGCTCGGCGCGGGCGCGTGGGCGGCATACAGCATCACGTCGAAACGCGTCCTGGCCGGCGTGGACCCGTTGCGCGCCACCACGATCGCCACCGGGGTCGGCGCGATCGCCCTGCTCATCCCGGCGGTGCCGGCACTCCCGGCCGCCCATTGGGGCGCGGTTTCCGGTACGGCGTGGGCCGCGCTCGCCTACCTGGCCGCCGGACCGACCGCGCTCGCCTACCTCCTCTACTACCGCGGCCTGGCCAAGGTGAGCCCGTCCACCGCGACCATCATGATGTTCACCGTCCCGCTCTTCGGCGTCACCTGCTCGGCCCTGCTGCTCCACGAATCCTTCACCGCCACCCAACTCGCCGGGGCGGCGCTCATGCTCCCGGGGGCGATCCTGGCCGTGGCCGGCGCCAGGCCGTCCGAGTCACCTCGCCGGTGGCGCCTCGCTCGTAGATAGCGGCGGCCAGCCAGGCCAGCGCGAGCCGGCCCGGGTCGTGCGGGTCGAGCCGGCCGAACACGTCCCGCGTCCGCCGGACGCCGGCCGCGCCGAGCCCGGTGACCAGGGCGGCGGCCGCACCAAGCTGAGCCGAGGCGAGCACCCGTGCATCGTCGGCAGTGCCCGACAGGAGCGCGGGCCGGCCGGTCGCCACCACACGTTCGAGCAGGTGGCGCAGCAGGTGAAGCGGGGGAGAGGGCGGCATCGGCGGCTCGGTGACATCCGTCGTCCGGGCGCCGGGCAGGTCGGCGCGGGTGAGGGTCTGGGCACCCAGATCGACGTGGTGGTCACGCAACCACGGGGCGGCGATCGCCAGGGCGGCGACCTGGCGCGGCCCGGTGAAGCGGCCGACCAGGCGCACGCGGTGGCCGCGGGCGTATTCCGCGAGCAGGCGCAGGTTCGTGACGTACGGAAAAGCCGGATCCTCGATCGGCGGCGTGACCGTGACGACACCCCCGGGCCGGTCGGGGCTCGACTGGTGGAGTCTCAGCCCGTCGTGGCCGAGGCCGGCGATCGTGCCGTCGAGGAAAGCCAGGTCGTGGGCCGCAGCGGGACCGCCAGCTCTTCGATCGCGATGCGGCCGTTGGGCGGTGGCCAGCCAGCGCTCGACCTGGTCGGCCGGATCCACCTGCCAGAGCGCGTCGAGCGGCGCCTCGAACCAGCCGGCCCCCTCCGCGGCGACCGCCTGACGGGCCCGGCCATGACTGAGCCGCCCGGCGTCCGAGGCGTGCGCGTTGATCGCCCGTAGCCCGGCCCGCGCCAGGTCGTGATGGCTGAGCCGCACCTCACCCAGCTGCACGGACGCCCGGGTCGCGCCCCTGGCGACCGGGGGATCGGCCGGTTTTACGTCGGAGACCGTCCAGATCCGCCCGCGCTCGTCGGCCAGATAGGTGACCGCCCCGGCATGCCCGGTAGCCGCCTGCACCGGCTCGCAGAACAACCCGTAGAGCCGGAGGTCCCCCACCGGGGCGTACCCGCGCCGCGCCACCCCGATCGCGGCCGCATCCCGCCCGGCCAGCCGATGGCAGGTGGTGAGCAGCTCCCGCAGGTCGTCGGTGAGCTCGCCCAGGCGGGCGCCCGGCTCCTCCCGCCGGAGCGCCCGCAGCAGCTCGACAACCCTGATCGCCGCCGCCGAAGCCGCGTGCAAACCCACCGCCCGCGCCTCGTGACCAGCCCGCAGCAGGTCGGCCTGCGCCACCGCGCCGCCACCCGGAACCCCTACCCCGAGCAGCCGGGCCGCGGCGCCCCAGAGCAGTTCGGCCGCCGCCACCTGCGCCTCGCTGACGCCGTTTTCCGCCTTTGCTCGTGCCTGGTTGACGGGGGCCTCGTTGGCGCGGTTCTGCCGCTTGGCTTGCGCCTTGTTGGCGCGGTTTTCCGCCTCCGCCTGCGCCTCAACGGCGCGGTTCTGCCGCTTGGCTCGTGCCTTGTCGGCGCGGTTTTCCGCCTCCATCTGCGCCTCACCGACGCGACTCTCCACATGAGATCGGAGCCCGGCGGCGGGCGACGTCGCGGCGCTCGGCGCAGACGCCCCATTCGGGACGGCCGCGGAGTCGTCGGCCGGGTCGGCGGTTGGGCCGTCGGTCGGGTTGGGGGCTGGCCCGCCGGGGGCTGGCCCGCCGGGGGCTGGGCTGTCGGAGGCTGGGCTGTTGGGGGTTGGGCTGTCGGAGGCTGGGCTGTCGGGGGCTGGGCTGTCGAGGGCTGGGTCGTCGTCCCGGTCGCCGGCTGGGTCGGGCGCATCCTTGAGGATCGGGGCGGCGCTGAGGACGGCTGCGCGATGTAGGCAGCGCGGGGCCAGAAGGCAACTGCAGACGGCGTTCCCGGCCTGGACCACCGGGAGCGTCAGCGTAACCGCCACCTGGTCGTCCGGGCGCACCGTGACCACGTTGCCGGAGCGGTCGACGGCCCAGGCCCGGGCCTGTTCGACCGCCGCGTCGAGCCGCCCGCGCAGCCGGGCCGGCAGCGCGGCCACCGCTTCGGCGGTGACGTCGGCCGCGACCGGAGGAAGGCTCATCGGACCTGTTCTCCGATCCAGCGGGCCAACTCGGTCGGGCTCAAGGCCGCGACCGGCATGCCGGCCGCGACCAGTTGCTGCGCGATCCCGGCGCTGTATCGGGCCCGGCCCCGATCGTCGAGGCTGGCGCAACCGAGCAGGGTGGTGCCGTCGTCCACTGTGGTGCGTACGGCCGTCAACAGGTCACCGATCGGGTAGCCCTCCTCGAAGTCGCTGATCACGACGACCAGCGTGCGGGCCGGGACGGTGGTGATCTGGCGGGCGTAGCGCAGCCCGGCCGCGATGTGGGTGCCGCCGCCGACGCGGATCTCCAGCAGCAGCGACAGCGGATCGGTTACCCGGTCGGTGAGGTCGACGACCTCGGTCGAGAAGGTGACGAAGTGCGTCCGCAAGGCGGGCACTCCGGCCAGCACCGACGCGGTCAGCGCGGCCCAGATCGTCGACACCTCCATCGAACCGGACACGTCGACGAGCAGAATGACCTGCCAGTCGACGCTTCGCCGGCCGGGACTGCGGAACACCGGCCGCTCGGGCACGATGCGGGGCCGGCCGGAGTGGTCGACGCGTACGGTATGAAGGTTTTGCCGCACCGTGCCGGCCAGATCGAGCCGCCCGGTGGGCCGCCGGGTCGGCCTCGGCGTGCCGAGGCCGGTCAGCGCGGGCCGGATCCGGCGGGCCAGCTGCGCGGTGAGCTCGGCGGTCAGCCGGGCCACGAGCGGCCGCAGCTTCGCCAGGCGCCCCTCCGGCAAGCCGCCGGCCAGCGACAACACCGCATGCAGCAGGTCGATCGACGGCCGCACCCGCGCCGGGTCGACCGCGGTCACGGCGTCGAGACGGCCGCGCTCGGCCGCGCGGGCGACAACCTCATCCCGTACGCCGGAGCCGAACAGCGCCTCGAGATCGTCGAGCCAGTCCCGGATCTCCGGGTACGCCGGTTCCCGCCCACCGCGTCCGCCGCCGACGGCGTAGGCGCCCTCGCCCCGCCCGGCCCCGTAGAGCTCGTCGAGTGCCGTCGCCAGCCGCCGCTGCCCGGCCGGCAGTTGCTCCTTCTCCCGCCCGAGCAGCAGCCGCCACCGCTGAGTCGGCAAGATCGCCCCCACAGCGCTGCCGGGAAGCCGGCTCGTTGCGGCGTCGGTGGTTTGGCCCGGGGCGTCGGTGGCGGCGAAGTCGAGGCCAAGTGCGCGTAGCGCCGCCAACCCCGCCCGGTCGGCGCGGACCCAGTCGGCGGCCGTGGTGGGGTCGGTCGGCAGATGTTCCTGCACCGTGCCGTGGCGGTCGGCGATTGTGCTGAGCAGCCGGTCGCGGTCGGCCGGGCTGAGGGCGTCGAAGCCGCCCCGCAGCGCCGGCAGCCGCCGGACGAAGTCGTCGTCCGGCATCCGGTCGACGGCGTTCAGCAGCGGTTCGAGGGCCTCGCCGCCGGACTGCAGGAGGCCGCCGGCCGCGCTCAGCGCCCCCCGCAGCCGGTCGGTCGCCCCGGCGTCGGGCAGGTCGGCCCAGGAGGCGAGCCGCCGTCCGAACGGCGCCGGCTCCTCGTGGCCCAGCAGCACGCCGACTGCGGACGCCGCCCCACGCATCAGCGGTGACCCGTCTCGGGCCAGGGTCCGGATGGCCTGTTCGAGCCGGAGCGCCCGCCCGGCGTCGTCGGCCTCCCGGACCAGGTCGTGCAGCGCCCGCGCGTCCTCGACCCGGTTCGACCCGGCCAGCCCGCCGACCGCACCGACCGCGGCCGCGTGCAGGTCATCCCGCACCCCGTCAATCAAGGAAGACTGCGCCGCGTCACTCTCGGCCGACCGTGCCGTCCCGTCGGGCCGCCCGGCGGCGGCGTCGCCGGCAATGCGGCGCAGCAGCCGCAGCGCGGCCAGGATCTGCGAGATGTCGCCGCCGTGGCCGACCGCCTGCCGCACGTCGGCGAGCCGCAAACCCACCAGCCCCGGCAACGAGCAGCCGGCCGCGTCGGCGAGTCCCGCCAGCGCCTGCTCGGCGGTCGGCCCGCCGGCCTGTTGCTCGCGGCGCCGCCGGGCCCCGAGCAAACCCTCGGCCGCCTGCGCCAGCGTGACCCCGTGCGGGCCGGCCACCGCGAGTCCGGCGTCGGTCGTCGGCGTCCATTCGAGTCGCCACGACGTGGTCAGCGCCTCGCCGCCCGGCGCCGGCCCGGCCGTGCCCGGGCTGCCGTACGCGGCGCCGCAGGCGTTGAGCCGCCGGATCGCCAGCGATCGGGCGTGGTCGGTCGGTGACCGGAGCGGGTCGAGCCGCATCACGCGGGCGGGAGCTCCCGGCCCCGGCAGCTTGAGCCGCGCGATTTCGGCCTCGACCGCCGGGCGTAGCCCGCTCACCGGCGCCCCGGCCGGGAGCCGCCCCCGGCTCCGTCCTATGAGGACGGTCTCCATGGCCCGGGCGACGCCGCGCCCGCGTCCCACCGGCGCGCCCTGGGCCAGCACCGTCTGCAGTGCCTCGACCAGTTCGCCCCGGCCCGGCGCGGGCAGCGAACGCAGCCGGGCCAGGTCGGAGGCGAGCCGCGCCACCTCGGCCGCCTCGCCCGGTCCGGCCGGCTGGCCCTGGGCCCGCAGCTCGCGGGTGACCTCGACGGCGAACCGGTCGGCGGCCCGCTGCATTCGCGCCGGGTCGGCGCCGCAGTCGTGCACCGCCTGTTGCCAGCGCGGATCGCGGATGCCGGCCGGATAACCCGACCGGGCGTCGAGCAGGTCGAACGTATAGGGCACGAGGGAGATCACCGCGTCGGAGGCGGCACCTTCCGACAGGACCGGGCCGTCCAGCAGGACGGGAGCGTGGAACGCGCCGACCACGACCGACACCCGGCCCTCGGTGGCCGCCAGCCGTCCCCGCATCCAGGCCTCGCGCCGCAGGTCGAGCGGGTCGACCTCGCCCTGTCGCAGTGCCCACCCGGCCGCCAGCGCCGCCCGCCGGACCGCATCCGGCGGGCTGCCGGGTGCGGTCGCCTCGATCCAGCGGTCCCAGAGGTCGTCGCCCGCGCGCCCGGACAGGCCGGCCGCGATGCGCCCGTAAAGGGCCGGCGTGTCGGGCGACCGGCGTGCGACCCGGCCCAGCGGCAGGTCGCAGCAGATCACCGGCACATCCCGCCGGAGAGCCCAGCGGAGTGCCGCCAGCTCGGGGCTGAAGTCGGCGAACGGATAGAACGCCAGAGAACCTTCCGGGGAGGCCGCGGCCAGAGCCACCGGCGCGACCGTCGCCGGGTCGGCCAGCCAGCGCCACCACGGCTGCATCTCCGGCGGCAGCTCCACCAGCAGCGTCGCCGGGGCGAAAGCGTCGAGCAGCGCCGGCACGGCCGCCGCCAGCGTCGGCGAATGATGCCGTACGCCGATCAGCTGCACCCGATCATCGGAGGCCAGCCGTTCGACCGCTGCCCGGGGATCAGTCACGCAGCACGTCCCGCTGCTCCCACAGCTGCCGCCACATGCGCGAGCCCGCTTCGGCCCGGCGTCGCAACGCGCCGTCCCAATAGGCGAGCAGGCGGGCCGCATCGGCCGGGTCGTCCTTGCGTACGACCCCGAGCAGGTGCCCCGGCAGCAGTGACAGCGGGTCGGGGCCGGGCAGGTAGGCCGCGGCCAGCCCGATCGAGGCACCGACCGCGACCGCCTCGGCGGTGCTCATCACCGACGACGGCCGCTCCACCTCCCAGCCTTCGGCGCTCACTCCCGTCCGCAGGTCGCGGAACGCGGTCACCAGCGTGTCGATCACCGCCTCGTCGACCGCGAACGTGGCCCCTCCGCGTTCGACCGCGGCCCGGGCCTGCCGGGTGACCAGCGCGACCTCGGCGTCGAGGTCGGCGATCGGCGGTACGACCTCGAAGTTGAACCGCCGCTTGAGCGCCGCCGACATCTCGGACACCCCGCGGTCGCGCAGGTTGGCCGTCGCGATCAGGCAGAACCCGGGCGTGGCGTACCGCACCGCACCCTCCTGCCCGGCCAGCTCGGGCACGCTGATCCGCCGCTCCGACATGATCGAGACCAGCGCGTCCTGGATCTCGGGCAGGCAGCGGGTGATCTCCTCGACCCGGGCGACCGCCCCGGTTGTCATGGCGGTCAGGATCGGGGACGCCACCAGGGAGTCCGGCGACGGGCCCGAGGCCAGCAGCAGCGCGTAGTTCCAGCCGTAGCGCAGCTGGTCCTCGGTGGTGCCGGCGGTACCTTGGACGGCCAGCGCGCTGGTGCCGCAGATTGCCGCCGACAGCAGTTCGGAGAGCATCGACTTGGCCGTGCCCGGCTCGCCGACCAGCAGCAGGCCCCGTTCGCCGGCCAGCGTGACCACGCAGCGCTCGACCAGGGCCCGGTCGCCGATGAACTTCGGTTCGATGACGCGGCCCTCGACCGAACCGCCGGCGATGAACGTCACCACGGCCCGCGGTGTCATCAGCCAGCCGGGCGGCCGGGGCCCCGGGTCGGCGGCGGCCAGGAAGGCAAGCTCGTCGGCGAACCGGTGTTCGGGTGGATCGATCTGACGGGGGGCGACGGTCACGGCTTCTCCTCCAGATCGCGGTAGCGCGGCACATCGCCCTCGACGATGCGGGCCCACGCCGCCGCGAACAGCTCGGGCAGGGAGCGGGTCACGCGCCGGCCCGGATAGAGCGGTTGTTTCCAGGTCTCCATCGGCAGCCGGGGTGCGCGGTCGGGTTGCCATCCGCCGGGCAGGAACACCCCGCGACCGGCTCGTTCGCGCTTGGCCGCCACGAGCAGCTTGGCCGCGACCAGTTCCTGCTGGGCCGCCTTGAGCCGGGCCGGTTTCCACCCGTTCCAGCCCTGGACCGCCTTGTCGGTCGGATCGGGCAGCGCGAGCACCTGGAGGTAGTAGGCGGCGGCGTCGAGGGACAGGCCGAACCTCGAAGCGACGGAAGGGATCAGGGCCGGTGCGCTCACACCGGGATCATGCGGGGAGCCGGTCGAGCCGGAAGGCGCCGACACCACCGCGTCGATCCAATCGGACAGCACGACCCGCAGGTTGTCGGCCGTCGCCTCGTCGATGAAACCGAGCGCCGGGTCGTCGGGCCCGGACAGATGCGCCGGAACCAGGTGGTGGTAGACGTGGTCGCTCCACCGGTGGCCGTCGACCAGAGCCGGTCCGAGGTCGGGACGATCGCCTGCCCGGTGATTTCCCTGGCCGACCATGAGTGCCGGATTGGCCAGACGCTCGCGGACCAGCCGGAGCGCTGACGGAAGCGCCGCCCGGAGCGGGTCGCCCCACCGCAGGTGGTAGCCGAGCCAGGGCAGTGCCTCGGCCACGGCGGCCAGGTGCCGCCCCTCGAACGGCTGCCCGGAGTCGGCCGTGGTCCGCAGGTGGTAGTTCTTGACCTCGGTGCGTCCGTCGGTGCTGAGCCAGTCGCCGTCGGCCGGCGCGGCGATCGCCTGGAGCACACTGGCCGCGAGCGACTTGTCGATCACCCGGGCGAGGTCGGCGACCAGTGCTTCCGGTACGGCGATGCGCTTGCCCCGCAACCGGATCCAGGCCGCCGCGACCGCCTCGACGTCGGGCCCCTGCTCCCAGAGGGCGGCCGGGTCGGACGGCATCGCCGCGTCGAGCAGTTCGATCCGTTGCCACGGCTCGAGCTTGGCCAGCGACGCCTTGGCCACCTTGGCCTGGGCGGCGTTGATGCCGAGGGCCGCCCGCTGGGCCGGGGTGAGGAAGTTGGCCTCCCGCCCCGCGATCCCCGGCAGGCCGCCCAGCAACAGGACGGCCTCGGCCCGGGTCATGCCGGTCGCCGCGGCCAGCGCGTCGGCCGCCTCGGGCCGCCAGGGCGCCGGGCCGCGCGCGGCGAGCACCTGGGTGAAGAGGCGCAGCCGCTCACCGGGCCAGCGCGGGCTGGGCCGGGTCTCGGAAACCAGCGTCATGCCGCTCGGCAGGTCGAACGAGCCGATCTGGATCGCCGTCCGCGTCCAGAACGACCCGCCGTGCAGGTATCGGTCGTTGGGCGGGAAGACCACGGTGGTGCCGAATCGTTCGAGCCGGCCGCTTTCCATCCTCGACTGGCTGACCTCGACCGCTCGCGCCGGCGGCCCGTCCCCGGACAGCGGCGTGCCGGCGACCGTGTCGAGGAAGGCGGACAGCGCCGTGCGATGGGCCTCCTCGGTGACGGGGGACGCCGCCCGCAGCGCGACCGCGCCGAGCCCGCCGAGCAGCACCGTCCACACCGGAGCGGCCGCGGGAACGTCCGGCAGCTGCGCGGCGACCGCCCGCACCTGCTGCAGCAGATCGTCCCGGGAACCCGATCCGTCGTAGTAGTAGGTCCGCGGGGGCTCGCACAAGCCTCCCCAGGCCCGGCGCAGCGTGTCGTCGGCGACCGTGGTCTCGGGCCGCTCCGGAATCGACGCCGAGAGATGCTCGGAGACCGAGGCGAGCCGCCGCCGCAGGCGCACGGCCCGCGCGACCACGTCGGCCAGACGCGTCAGCAGCGCGCGATCGGTGACCGCCGGCAGGTGCGCCGCGAGGTTGGCCTCGACCGCCGCCCGCACCTGGGCCGTGCCGCTCACCGAGACGTCGAGCAGGGCCTCGGCCGTACGGTCGTCAAGCCCGCGCAGAGCCGCGGAGCCCTTCTCGTCGCGGGGTTTCAGCGCGTGCCACCAGTCCAGCGGCGGCAGGGTCGAGCTCGGCACCACCTCGCGGCCCAGCGCGTGCCGGCCGTCGGGGGTCCAGATGGCCACGCTCACGGCCGGATAGGTCTGCCCGTGCGTGATCGGCAGCGGCCGGTCGGCTCCCGGGACCGAGACCGCGCCGAGGGGGATCCGCGCCCATCCCTCGTGCCGGCCCGCGGTGCCCGGCACGGTCACCCGCCGGCCGTCCACGCCCTCGGCGTCCTCGTCCGACACGCGCCACCCGACCAGGCCGTCCTTCCAGCCCAGGGGCGACTCGGAGAACGCGGCCGGGGCCGGGCGCAGGCTGGACCAGCGTGCCTCGGACGGGCCGGCGGCCAGGAACGCCGGTTGGCTGAGGCGTCCGGCCGCACCGGTCCGCGGGTCGAATTCCCGCCACTGCCAGTCGTGGCCGGACCCGATTCCGGGCGGGGACTCCAGCCGCCAGTAGGCCTGTCCGTCGCTGATCAGCTCGTGCATCACGCCCGGGACGCCGGCATCCCCGGCGTGGATCGGCCGGTCGCCGGTGGTGAGACCACCGCCCGGCACCGGCAGCGGAGGCCGATTTCCGGACGCCTGGGCGAGGGTGTCGAGCCCGTCGCCCTCGATCAGTTCGCCGGGCCGGGACGACCAGTAGCCGACCGTGCCGCCCTCGCTTCGCCAGACCACCAGCAGCTCGCCGTCGGCGTAGAGGCAGCCGGTGGTCGAGTAGGACGTCGGTGCCTTCGGATGGCCGGCCGGGGGAAGCCGGAAGACGTGCTCGGTGATCTCGCCGTCGGGCCGGATGACGAACGCGGTCCGCTCGTCGTGCACGACCAGCTCCGGCCACGACACTCCGAATCGGACATTCTTGAGCTGGGCGGTGACCCGGTCGTAGGCCGGCCAGCCGAGTTCGGCCCCGAGCCCGCCGCGCAGCGTGCGGGCGAGCACGGCCGCCACGTCGATCGAGGTCAGCCGCCGGAAGCCGTCGGGCGCGAACGCCATCCCCTCCGGCGACCACACCGCGGCCAGGAAACTCAGGTCTTCGTCGAGGTCGGTGACGGTGCTGTCGCCGGCCCGGGCGGTCACCGAGGCGAGCAACTCGCTCAACACGTCGCGTACGCCCGCCGCGCCGAAGGCCTCGCGCAGCGTGGCCGACGGCAGCGGCGTGCCGGTCAGCGACCGGTCGCCGTGCAGTTGGGTGACGGCGTGCCGCACGCCGCGCGCGAGATAGGGACGCAGCGCCGGGTCGGCGGCCAGCGCGGCCAGGTCGCGGCGGCCCGGATTGCCGTCCCGCGCCCACCCGGCGACGTGGAACCAGTCGGGAACCGGTTGAAGGGGAACCGGTATGCCGGCCGCCCGGCACAGGTCGAGCACGTCGAGGTTGACCGAGCGCGGGTGTTCGCCGGCGAAGACGCCGCCCTCGGCCGCCAGGCGGGGCAGCATGCGTTCGACCAGTTGCAGAAGCCGGACGCTGCGCGGCGCCCGCCGGGCGCGCAGAAACCGCTGGAGCCAGGCCCCGGCCGAGCCGCCGGGCCAGGCCGCCTCGTCGGAGAAGGCGCCGGCCGCGTCGAGCAGCTCCAGCCACTGCTCGGACATGTCGGTGCCATAGCCGGGTGGCTCCGGGAGAACCTCGAGCAGACGGGACCGCACGGCGCCGTCGCGTTTGCCGAGCCGCACCAGCACCTTGCGATAGGACTTCCAGACCGACGGGTGCGACCGCAGCATCGCCGGATAGGTCAGAAGCCGCCCGGCGACCTCGTCGGCCTCCCGCTCGGCGTCGAGCCCGGCCGCCTTGGCCAGCCGGGCCAGGTCGGTCGCCATCGAGGTGTGCGGCGGCAACCCGCCCGCCACCCGGCGCAGGGCCAGCGTCTTCACCAACGCGTACGCCTCGGGGGCCGGCCGCCGGTCGGCCGCGCCGCGCGCATAAGCCGTCAGCATGGCCGCGGTCAGCGCGCCCGCGAACGCGAACTCGAGGTGCACGTCGCGCACCCGGTCCTCGTCGACGGTGAGCCCGTGCACCTCCTCGGCCCGCCGGGCGGCGGTGAAGCAGGTGCCGGCCATGCGCTGGTTGCCGGCGGCCAGATAGGCCCGGCCGGCCTGCTCCCAGAACGTGGGCAGGAACTGCGGCGCCGCCGCCCCGAGCCGCTCGGCCAGCGCGTCGTAGCCGTCCTTGGCGTTGCCCGGCTTCTGCCGCGCCACCCGGGCCAGCTTCTCCATCTCTTTGACCAGGGCCAGCGCGTGCCGCCCGTTGGCCGGGTCGTGCACCAGCGCCCAGGCCGGGAAGCCGAGGGCCTGCCGGCGGGCGTGCCCGACCTCGACCGGCTCGGCGGCCGGTGCGAAGCCGAGGAACTCCATCGAGAGGTCTTCGGCCGGGCCGACGGTCCCGCCGATCAGCCGGACCACTGTGCGGCCGTCGAGCACCGGGTGCTGATAGGACCGGGCGGTCACCGTGTCGAGGTCGGCCGCCGTGGGCGGCCCGGGAAGGATCGCGCCGGCCTCGATGAGCGTGCTCACTTCACGACCCCCGCCGCGTGCAGGGTCGCGGCCATGCGCAGCCCCTCGGACCAGGCCACCGCCGGCACCGCGGCGGGGGCCAGCGACTGGCCGCCCGCATCGGAGAAGGTCAGCTCACCGGTCTCGCCCTCGACGCCCGGATCACCGTCGCCGATCCAGACCGACGCGACGATCGGGGAACCGGCCTCCCACAGCCGGCACACCACCGTGCCGCCCTGCACCTGATAGCCCGCCGAGGTCGCCCTGGACTGCGCGTGCCGCAGCTGCTCGAACCGGGCCCCCGAGTAGCGCCGGAGCTCGGCCCGCTGTGCCTCCTCTTCCGGCGGTTTGTGCCAGACCTCGCGGAACAGCTGGAGCAGCCCCTGCTCGACGCCGAGGTCGCCGGCGAACTCGCGCAGGTCGTCGAGGTCGGGCAGGCGCACCGGATGCGGAATGGCGACCGTCTCGGCGGTGATGCGGGCCGACTCGCCGTCGAGGTCGACCACGCCGAGGCCGGTGGCCGTGCCGGCATCGCGCAGGAGACCGGCTGGACAGGCGTCCCCGTCGACCGGAACGACGACCGCGTCACGCAGCAGCGCCCGCCACGCCTCGTCGGCCCAGACCTGGGCGATGACGGCGGTCGGCACCGGCAGCGAGCGGATCATCCAGCGCTCGACCTCGGCCCGGCAGGACTGCTCGTGCCGGCGCAGCCACTCGGTCGTCTGCCGGAGGCCGACCACCGCGTCGTGCTCCTTGAGTGCCTTGGGCACGCTCCGCAGCGGTTGGCCCTGCGCGGTGCGCGCCACCACCTTTCCGCGATCGACACTGATCTCATGGTCGGCCCCCGCCGGCACCCAAGCCATCCGCGTTTTCCCCTCACCGAAACGTGAGGCGGATTGTGCCAGCGCCCACCGACATTTTCGGGGCTACCGGCGGAGAGCCCGGGCCGCGATCCCGGAGGCGGTCACGACGATCGCGCCGAAGACCGTCAGAACCAGCCGGGGGGCCCAGAACGTGTCGGCCACGGCGAGCAGCACGGGCGGGATGCCCATGCCGAGATAGCTGATCACGAAGAAGATGGCCAGCACGCCGGCCCGGGCGGTCGGCTCGGCCGCCGCGATCGCGCTGGTCAGGCCGGCGGGCCCGGAAGGAGGCGGAACCGGGCCGGGCGGGACTGCGTGAGGCGCGCCTGGAGGTCGACGGTTTCCGGCGAAAACCCCACTGCGACCAGGGCCAGCGCCAAAGTGGCGCCCATCAGGACGTACGGCGTACGCAACCGGTCCCCGGGTCCCCACTCGGCCAGCGCCCCCGAGATCAGCGGCCCCACGCTGAACCCGCCCAGGTTGGCCAGCGTGGCGACGGTCGCCGGCCGGCCGGACCGCGAACCCGGGCGGGCCGCCGCATAGAGGTCGCTCAGGTACGTCGTGGCGGTCGACGCCATCAGCCCGACCGCGACCCCGGTCAGCACCCGCCCGGCGATCAGCCCGGCGAACACCGGCCAGACTGCGATGACGATGTCGGCGGCGAGCGCGGTGGCCAGCGCCGGAGCGATGACGCGGCGCCGGCCGAACCGGTCCGACAGGTGCCCGAGGAAGTAGAGCCCGGCCCCCGCCCCGACGACCATGACGGCGAACGCGGTGGTGACGTCGGTCGGGCTGAGAGCGTAGAGGGGCCACAGCGGCGTCGGGATCGTCCCGAACGCGGTCAGCCCCGCGAACGCGGCCGCGACCAGCCAGAACCCGGTCAGGTGGCGGCCGGGCGCGACGGGCCGGGCGGCGGTGGTGAGTGACATGCTGCAAGGACACACCGGCTACGGCGTACGGGACACCATCTCGCCGCCAGCGTGGTGAGATAATTTCCATCTGCATCGCAGATGGGACGGGTGAGAGATGGAATTACGCCAGCTCCGGCACTTCGTCGCGCTCGCCGAGACCGGGTCGATCACCCAGGCCGCGTCGCGCGAGCAGATCGTGCAGTCCGGGCTCTCCAACTCGATCCACGCCCTCGAGCGCAGCGTCGGCTCGCTGCTCTACGTGCGCGGCACCCGCCCGATCCGGCTGACCGACGCCGGCCAGGCGCTCCTCGGCCCGGCCCGGCAGATCCTGGCCGCGGCCGACGACGCCCGGGCCCGCGTCCGCGACACCAGCGCCGCCCTGACCGGCTCGCTGCGGGTCGGCGTCATGCAGTCGGCCGAATATCTGGTGCCTCTGGCGTCGACGCTGGCCGGCTTCGCCCGCGAGCACCCGGGCGTCGACCTGCACCTCGCCCAGAGCTCCGCGGTGTCCATGGTGGAGCAGGTCGAGGACGGCCGCCTGCACTGCGCGGTCGTGCCCGCGATGCCGGAGCGCCCGACCGCGCTCCGGATGATCGACCTGGCCGGCGAGGCCCTGACCCTGGTCTGCCCGCGTGACCATCCGCTGGCGACCCGGCCCGAGATCGCACTGAGAGACCTGGCCGGCGAGTGGTTCGTCGAGGTCCGGCCCGGCTGGTCGGCCCGCGGCCACAACGACGCCGCCTTCACCGCGCAGGGCCTGCGCCGGCGGATCCGCTGCGAGGTCAACGAGTGGCTGCTGATGGTCGAGCTGATCGCGGCCGGCCTGGGCATCGGTTTCGTCCCGGCCGGCCTCGACTATCCCGCGATGGCCGGACTGGTGCGCCGCGACGTGAGCGATCACCGCCCACGCCGCGACCTCCAGTTGGCTCTGCCGAGAGGCGAGGAACTCACGGCGACCGCCCGCGCCTTCGCCGAGCACCTGATGACAGCGGTCAGTCGCCCTTGACGTTGATCAGCTGGCGCAGCGTGTGCCGGATCTCGACCAGGTCACCGGCGTCCCGCATGACCACGTCGATCGGCTTGTAGGCCTGCGGGATCTCGTCGAGGAACGCGTCGGTGTCGCGGTATTCGATGCCCTTCATCGCCGTGCGCAGCTGCTCGCGGGTGAAGGTCCTGCGGGCCTTCGACCGCGAGAACTGGCGGCCAGCGCCGTGCGGCGACGAGTTGAGCGCGACCGGGTTGCCCTTGCCGGCGACCACATAGGATGCGTCGCCCATCGAGCCCGGGATCAGGCCCGGCCGGCCCTTCTCGGCGTTGATCGCACCCTTGCGGGACAACCACACCTTGCGCCCGAAGTGCTCCTCCTGCTCGGTGTAGTTGTGGTGGCACTGCACCCGCTCGAGCTCGCGCACCTCGCCGCCCACGAACTCGCCGAAGCACGCGATCACCCGGTCCATCATCTCGTCACGGTTGGCCAGCGCGAAGTCCTGTGCCCAGCGCAGCTGACGGATGTAGGTCCAGAACTCGTCGGTGCCCTCCGGCAGGTAGGCCAGGTCGGGATCGGGCAGGCTGATCCACCAGCGCTTCGCCGCCTCCTGCGCCACCTTGATGTGGTGCGAGGCGATCTTGTTGCCGACGCCGCGCGAGCCGGAGTGCAGGAAGAGCCAGACCGCGCCCTTCTCGTCCGCGGTCACCTCGATGAAGTGGTTGCCCGAACCGAGCGTGCCCAGCTGCAGCTCCCAGTTGCCGGCGTAGTGACCCGGATCGAACCCCGCGCGCTCGGCCTTGGCCTTGAGCTCACCGATGCGCTTGCCCGCCGTCTCGCTCACGGTGGTGTTGTAGACCCCGGCGCTGAGCGGAACCGCGTTCTCGATCGCGGCGCGCAGCGGGGCCAGGTCGTGCTTGAGCTCGTCCCGGTGGTACTGCGTGCGGACCGCGGCCATGCCGCAGCCGATGTCGACGCCGACCGCCGCCGGGATGATCGCGTGCAGCGTCGGGATGACCGAGCCGACCGTGGCGCCCTTGCCCAGGTGCGCGTCGGGCATGAGGGCGATGTGCGGGAAGATGAACGGCAGCCGTGAGGCCTTCTCCGCCTGGGTGCGGGTGTCGGCCTCGAGCAGGCTCGCCCAGTTGAGCAGACGGTTGTTGACCTTTTCCATGGCGCCTTCCTCCGTTGACTGGTGGCGCCACGCTAACGGTTCGAAATGGGCTTGCGCCGGCAATAAAGGAGACGCTGTGCCGGGGGCCGGGCACAGCGTCTCCGAATCGGGATCAGAAGAGAGGTCAGGGCGTCCAGGGCGAGCTGACGGCCCAGCTCACGTCGTCGGTCCACGAGGTCGCCGAGTCCCAGGCGTTGGAGCCGCCGTCACTCGCTACGTAGCCGATGTTGTTGTAGTGCCGGATGAAGTGGTCGGGAAAGTTGACCGACGAGAACGAGTTGCCCTGGCCGTTCAGGCCGGCCTGCGAGCAGAACGTCGCGTCCTGGGCGAACAGCGAGCTGCCGTCGTTGGGCTGGGCGTGCAGCACGTAGTTCTGATGCCGCAGATAGCTGCCCGTCGTGTTCTTCGACTCGAACGAATAGCAGGAGCTGTTGGCGAGGCCGGCCCGCACGACCCAGGTCGAGTTGCCCTTGTCGGTCGACGAGCTCGACGAGCTGACCACGATCGTGCCCACGTCGGTGCCCGAGTGGTCGAGGTAGCGGGTGGTGCAGCACGCGGTGGTCGCCCGCAGCGAGATGGACTGGCCCGGGGTCAGCGTGGTGCCGCCGGTCCCGCCACCGCCGCCGGTCGCGTTGGCGTACTTGGTGGCGACGATGTTGGCCTGGACGGAGTTCTCGGTCGCGTCCGACGGATAGCCGGAGGTCATCACGCCCTCGTAGAACGTGCCCTGCGCGCCCTTGCTGTTGTCACCGCCGATGCCGAGGATGATCGCGCCCTCCTTGTGCATCGGGTTGTAGCCCGACACGTTGGGCCGCACACCGTTGTAGAACGTCGAGACGCTGCCGGACTGCGCGTTGCCGCCCCGGATCGCCCACTTGTTCGGGCCGCCCTTGACCATCGCTGTCAGGTACCGGTTGGTGATCGTCGGGTCGCCCGAGTTGAGGTGCTGGTTGACGCCGGAGAACAGGCCGTTCTCCAGGTCGGCCATGATCCACGGGCCGTTGCCGGAGCCGTAGCCCCAGACCTTGATGTTGCCGAAGTAGATGGCCTCCATGTGGCCGTTGCCGGTGTCGTTGCTGCTGGTCTCGGCGTTGCCGTAGTCGAAGCAGCAGCCGCCGTTGTAGTGCGTGCCGTCGAAGATCGCGTACATGCCCTCGGCGGCGTCACCGGTCGCGATGCCCGAGGTGTGGTTGTTGCGGTAGCCGGTGCCCGGTGCGACGAACACGCCGTACACCTTGTGGCCATTGATCGACGTAGGCGCCGACGTCGCGTTGGCGAGGTTGTCGGGGCCGCCGGCGGCCCCGCCGGCCGGCGCCTGGGTGAGGTTGTTACCCCGCCCGGACTGGTCGTAGATGATCGTGATGACGCAGGTGGTGCCCGAGCAGAACGAGTCCTGCGCGGCCGAGTTGGCGTAGCTGCCGGCCGCGACCGGGCCGATGTTCAGCGTCGCGTTGTCGGACGAGCGGCGCACCTGGTAGAGCGAGCCGTTGTAGGAGCCGTAGAGCGCGCGGGTGGTGCTGTGCGCGGCGACGCAGGGGGTGCCGCCGGAGGCGTAGATGTCGCACGGCTGCGACGTCGCCGCCTGTGAGGTGCCCGAGCCGGTGAGGACTCCGGCGACGAGGGCGCCCGCGGCGGCGACGAGGAGAGCGGTGCTCCGCAGGCGTCGATTTCGAAGTGCCATTGCAAACCTTTCCGGTGCAGGGGGGATCGGCACTACTGACCGGTCGAACGGGCCCGCGCCCGGTGGATGGCGCGGGAACGCTCGTCTATGTGAACGTTAACATAGCGACCTCCGCGCTGAAACGCAACGGTCATATTTGGCAACGCTGAGCGATCTTCGATCGCCATGTGAGCGCTGCCGTACGGGCGGTTTGTCGGCTAAGGTGACGACAGTCGCTTGTGGACGGGGGTACGCAGAATGGGCGAACGTGGGGCACCGCCGGGCATCGACACCAGTCGCATGCACCCGGCCCGCCGATACGACTATTACCTGGGCGGCAAGGACAACTTCGAGGCCGACCGCGCCAACGCCGAGATGCTGGCCGAGGTCTATCCGGCCGCGCGCACCACGGCGGTCGAAAACCGCAGATTCCTGCGCCGGGCCGTCCACATGCTGGCCGCCGAGGCGGGCATCCGGCAGTTCCTCGACATCGGCACCGGGCTGCCGACCCGGCCCAACGTGCACGAGGTCGCGCAGGGGGTCGCGCCCGAGTCCCGGGTGGTCTATGTGGACAACGATCCGATAGTGCTGGTCCACGCCCGGGCCCTGCTGACCAGTTCGGCGGCCGGCCGCACGGCCTATGTCGACGCCGACCTCCGCAGTCCACAGGACGTCCTCGACGATCCCGACGTGCGGGGCACGCTCGATTTCAGCCGGCCGATCGCGCTGATGCTGGTCGCCGTCATGCACTTCATCACCGACGACATGAATCCCTACGGCATCGTCGAGAAGCTGGTCGGCGCGATGCCCCCGGGCAGTTACCTGGTGATGTCCAACGGCACGTTCGACCTGCTCCCGAGCGACGTGGCGGCCACGCTGGCGGCGGCGTTCGCGCGCAGCGGCGAGCCGACCGCGCCCCGCACCCGCGACGAGTTCGCCCGCTTCTTCCGCGGGCACGAACTGGTCGAGCCGGGCATCGTCCCGGTGGTCGAGTGGCGCCCCGACGACGACCCGGCCACCCGCCCGTCGCCGGCCGAGGCCGCGGTCTATGCCGGAGTGGCCCGGATTGCCTGAGGGGCATACGCTCGGTGCCCGGACGACTACGAACAGTGGAGATTCGGGTGGACGACGGCACGAGCATCGAGATTCCCCAGCTGATGGCCCTCGGCGACGACGTGGCCGAGGTCGGCGCCCGGCTCGCCCGCGCGGCCAGTGACATCGAAGGCTGGCGCGGCTCGGCCGCCGGCGCGGTCGAGGGCTCGGCCACCTGCGAAGTCCAGCTCGGCCTGATGGCCGACCACTGGCCCTCCTCGCTCGGGATGCTGGCCCGCGCGATCCAGGACCACGGGCGCGGCCTGCACCAGGCCGCCGCCGACTACCGCGGCGCCGACATGGTGGCCGGCGAGCGGATCGGGCGGGCCATCGCGCACCTTCAGCCGCCGGCCGGGGGCGCGCCCCGATGACGATGACGCTGGCCGGCCTGATGGCGGCCGACACTCCGAAGATCCGCGCGTTCGCCGATCACTACGAGCGGCTCGCCCACCAGATCGACGAGGCGGTCGGCGACCTCGGCACGGCCACCCGCGACCTGCCGAACTACTGGTCGGCCGGCCCCGGCTCGGCGGCGGCCTCGTCGGCGGCCGCCGACCTGCGCCGGCGGCTGTCCACGGCGTACGACCCGGTCAACTGGGGTGCCCAGGTGATCCGGCGCTTCGCCGACGACCTCGACCAATACCGCCAGATGGTGCACGGCGTGGTCGCCGAGGCCGAGGGCAAGGGCTTCCGGATCGACCTGGCCGCCGGCGCGGTCACCGGCACCGCCCCGCTCGCCGCGGGCGCGCCCATGATCGGGCTGCAGGCGGCCCAGGCGAGCGCCGACTACTACGCCCAGCTGCTCGCCGACCTCCTCGCCAAGGCCAACCAGAGCGACGCCGGGACCCGGCACCAGCTCTCCCAGGTCGACCCGGGCGGGGTCGAGCTGCAGACCGTGCCGTTCGCGCCCCAGCTGCCCACCAACGCCACCGCCGAGTCCTTCGCCCAAGGCACGCCGGCCGAGCTGGCCAAATGGTGGCAGGTGCTCGACCCGCTGACCCGCGAGCAGCTGGTCGAGAAATACCCCGGCGCGGTGGGCGCGGCCGAGGGCCTGCCGAGCCGCTACCGCGACGCCGCCAACCGCATCCTGCTCCAGCAGCGCCACGCCCAGCTGCTGGCCGAACAGCGGAAGCTGCCCGACGGCCCCGGCCTCCAGCGGGTGCAGATCGACCTGGTCGCCACCGAGCGGCTGCGGAAGGCGGACGGCTACCTGGTCGACTACCAGCCCGGCAAGGAGCAGCACACCCGGCTCAGCGCCGGCGACGACCCGAAGTGGGACGCACTCTGGGTGTTCTGACGGCGCCGATACGCGGGCGGATAGCATCGTCAACGGCCCTGGTGTCACCGGGTCTCGTCTGCGTATTAAGGAGAACGACCGTGTCCGACCCCCTCGTCGTCCCGGCCGGGACCACGGCGGCCGACGCGGTCGCCGCGGCCGGCCTGCCGACCAGCGGCCCCAAGGCGGTCGTCGTGGTCCGCGACGCCGCCGGCCGGCTGCGCGACCTCGACTGGAAGCCCGAGCTCGACACCGACGTGACCCCGGTCGCGATCGGCGAGCCGGACGGGCTCAACGTGCTGCGCCACTCGGCCGCCCACGTGCTGGCCCAGGCCGTGCAGGACGTGTTCCCCGAGGCCAAGCTCGGCATCGGCCCGCCGATCACCGACGGCTTCTACTACGACTTCGACGTGCCCAAGCCGTTCCAGCCCGACGACCTGAGCAAGCTCGAGAAGCGCATGCAGGAGATCGTCAAGGCGGGCCAGACGTTCCGCCGGCGCGAATACAAGTCGCTCGATGAAGCGAAGATCGAGCTGGCGAGTGAGCCCTACAAGCTGGAGCTGGTCGACCTCAAGGGCGACGTCGACGCCAACGAGGTGATGGAGGTCGGCCACGGCGAGCTGACCCACTACGACAACCTCGACAAGGACGGCAAGCGGGTCTGGGGCGACCTGTGCCGCGGCCCCCACCTGCCCAGCACCCGGTTCATCCCGGCGTTCAAGCTGATGCGGTCGGCCGCCGCCTACTGGCGTGGCTCCGAGAAAAACCCGCAGCTCCAGCGCATCTACGGAACG
The DNA here is from genome assembly GCF_040682075.1 of Actinoplanes sp. NPDC051411. NCBI lineage: Bacteria > Bacillati > Actinomycetota > Actinomycetes > Micromonosporales > Micromonosporaceae > Actinoplanes > Actinoplanes sp. NPDC051411. Next base: position 42,199 of record NZ_JBFBAD010000071.1, read on the forward strand.
GCGTGGCCGTCGCGGGACGAGCTCAAGGCGTACCTCAACCGGCTCGCCGAGGCCGAGCGTCGCGACCACCGCAAGCTGGGCACGGAGCTCGATCTTTTCTCCTTCCCGGACGAGATCGGCTCGGGCCTGGTCGTCTTCCACCCGAAGGGTGGAGTGATCAAGCGGGAGATGGAGGACTACGTGCGGGCCCGCCACATCGAGGAGGGCTTCCAATATGTGGGCACCCCGCACATCACCAAGGAGGGCCTGTTCCACACCTCGGGCCACCTGCCGTACTACAAGGACACGATGTTCCCCCCGATGCAGCTGGAGGGGGCCGACTATTACCTCAAGGCGATGAACTGCCCGATGCACAACCTGATCTTCTCCTCGCGCGGGCGGTCCTACCGTGAGCTGCCGATGCGGCTGTTCGAGTTCGGCTCGGTCTACCGCTACGAGAAGTCGGGCGTGGTGCACGGCCTCACCCGGGTGCGCGGCCTGACCCAGGACGACTCGCACTCCTACGTGACCGCCGAGCAGGCCCCGGGCGAGATCAAGCACCTGCTCGACTTCGTTCGGTCGCTGCTGGACGACTTCGGCCTCGACGACTACTACCTCGAGCTGTCGACCCGCGATCCCAAGAGCGACAAGTTCATCGGCTCCGACGAGCAGTGGGCGGTCGCCACCAAGGTGCTCGAGGACGTCGCCGTCGAGTCCGGCCTCGACCTGGTGCCCGACCCGGGCGGCGCGGCGTTCTACGGCCCCAAGATCTCGGTGCAGGCGCGCGACGCGATCGGCCGCACCTGGCAGATGTCGACGATCCAATACGACTTCAACCAGCCGGCCCGGTTCGGCCTCGAATACCAGGCCGCCGACGGCACCCGGCAGGAGCCGGTGATGATCCACTCGGCCAAGTTCGGGTCGATCGAGCGCTTCTTCGGCGTGCTGGTCGAGCACTACGCGGGCGCGTTCCCGGCCTGGCTGGCCCCGATCCAGGTGGTCGGCATCCCGATCCGCGAGGAGCACGCCGACTACCTCTCGTCGTTCGTCGCTCGCCTGCGCAAGGAAGGCATCCGCGCCGAGGTCGACCACGGCGACGACCGGATGCAGAAGAAGATCCGCACCGCCCAGCAGCAGAAGATCCCGTTCATGGCGATCGCCGGCGACGACGACGTCAACGGCGGCACGGTCTCCTTCCGCTACCGCGACGGCTCCCAGCGCAACGGCGTCTCGATCGACGAGGCGGTCGCCCACGTGGTCGAGGTCGTGCGCTCGCGGGTCAACACCGGACCCTCCGCGGCCTGACGCTCTGCGGGCCGGGAGCGCTTCGGCGCTCCCGGCCTTTCCCGTACGCGGGTGAGCCGCGCCCGGCGATCGAACGTTGCACTCGCGCCATCGGCGGCCATCAGCCCATGCCCCGACTCGGCCGTGGCGGCCTACTCGTCGCGACGTCGATGACGGCCGGCCGACAGGCCTCACCGGCGGTGTGCCGTGTCAAGCGCTCACCATTGCTCAGTCTACCTTGACCTGATAATTTACCCCCAGATTTAGGGTAAAAAATCGGAGGCTAACTTGCTCGATGGGCTGACCCTGGGAGATCGGCTGTCACGTCCCGAGTTGCACGCTCGCTATGGCGGCAGGTTGCAGGCGGGCATCGGGCCATCGTCCAAGGTGGCCGCCGTCCTGTTCTTCGTGGCGTCATCGGCGAGGCGGCGGCCGGGGTACTGCGACGGCTGGGACGACGACGGCCTACTCAACTACGTCGGCGAGGGCCAGGTTGGGGATCAACGTCTCGCCCAGGGCAACAAGGCCATCCTCAACCATGTCGAGGACGGCCGGTCGTTGGAGGGCTTCCTCGCCGACGGCTCATCGGTCCTCTATCTCGGCGAGTTCCGGTTGGTCGACCACTACTTCACCGACGCGCCCGACCGGGATGGCGAACTGCGGCAAGTGGTGGTGTTCCGGCTCCGGCCGATGAGCACCGTCCCCGCAGAGATGCCAAAGACTCCCTTCACCCGCGATCTGGCCCCGCGGACGGAAGTCGTGCCGGTCGAGGAACGCAACACCGAGCGCGACTTCCTGGCCCTCAACCGGGAAGCCCAGGAGTCGCTACGCCGCGAGTCGAACTTGATCTATCGATATCGGGAGCACCTGCTCCGGCTCGGCCACGAGGTGTATCGGCTCCGGCTTCTGCCACCCGGGGAGACGAGAGCGCTGTACTGCGACCTCTGGGATCTCACGACCCGCACGCTGATCGAGGCGAAAGCCACGGTGAGCCGTGAGCATATGCGGATGGCCGTCGGTCAACTGCTGGATTACGCCCGCTATGCCAAGGCCGATCACCTGACCGTGCTGGTGCCGAGCCGGCCCAGACCCGACCTGCTCGATCTCCTGACCGCCGTACGCATTACGGCGGTGTATCCCCTCGGTGACGGCTGGGAGCAACTGCCGCATGGGCGCTAAGCACGGCCGGGGCACCAATCCCGTACTCATCGCCGCGATGTTCACCCCCATCGCAGGAGTGCCGACTGCCCTCGCGCTCAGAGGTTGCCTTTCGTACGTCGTTCTTGTGGCCACCGTGATGTCTCTGGCCGGCATGACCACCCTCGGAATGATGTGCCTCCGCGCGGACCGGCGTGTGGACGGTCTGGTCGATACGCAGGGCCGCGACAAGCCAGGCGTGCCGGCCGCACGACGGGCCGACCGGCCGCGCGAGCAGCTGGCCGATATCGACTGACTCCGTTCCGGATGGCATCCTGATCGGCATGCGTCGATCGATTGCCGTCGTGGCCGGACTCCTGCTGGCGCTGGCCGGTGCCCCGGCCGCCCACGCCGCGGCCCCGGTCCCCGTGTTCGGGTCGGACTGGGACAACCCGCGGACGGCCGCCCCGGCGATCGCCAAGCCGCCGACCCGGTCGTGCTCGACCACGATCGTCGACCACGCCTTCGACAACTACGACGTCTACGCCCAATCCTATGCGGCGCCCTGCCGCGGCCCGTGGGCCAAGGTGGTGCTCCGGCTCGACGGCTCGGTGGCGGGACGGCAGTACGACCGGTTGGGCTGGCTCACGATGGGCGGTGTCGAGATCTTCAAGACGTCGACGCCCGAACCGTCGCCGGACGGCATCCAGTGGTCGGTCGAGAAGGACGTCACGGCGTACTCGGCGCTGCTGGAACGGCCGCAGACCGTGAACATGTACCTGGGCAACACGGTCGACGACACGTACACCGGCGTGCTCAAGGTCAAAGTGACCTTGACCTTCTATGCCGCCGTTGGTCCTTCGGCCGTGGCCGATGATGTTCTGCCGCTGGCCGATCAGCACACCGACGGGCAGGACCTGGCCGGCACCGTGATCGTGCCGCGCGACACCGAGCGCCTGCTCGCCGAGGTGTACGCGACCGGGTCGGGCGGCGGCTGCGAGGAGTTCTGGTATCTCACCGCCCCGTCACCCACCGGCTACTCCTGCCCGGCCGATCCCGGCCCCTACCGCGAGGTGCAGGTGCTGGTCGACGGGCAGGTGGCCGGGATCGCGGCACCCTTCCCGCACGTCTACACGGGCGGCTGGTCCAACCCGTACCTCTGGTATGTCCTGCCCGCGCCGCGGGCCTTCGACATCCGGCCCATCACCTATGACCTCAGCCCGTTCCTGGGCCGACTCACCGACGGCGCCGCCCACGCGGTGTCGGTGCACGTCGTCGGTGTGCCGGCGGGCCAGGGCGGCTGGGACACCCCGATCAACTTCCTCGGCTGGCGCGACCCGAGCGGCAAGCGGGTGACCGGCGCGCTGGTCGGCGCGCACCTGAGCACGCTGACCGACGACGTCACGACCGGGCCCGGCCGCGTCGGCCTGCACGCCTCGCACACCTTCGTCGCCGGCGGCTATCTGCGCACGTCACATGGCCTCATCACCACGACGGTGAGTCAGCGGGTCGGCAACGACAGCATCCACTCCTGGGGCGACGGTGAGAACCCGGACGCGCTGACGGCCACCTGGACCGACGACGTCACCGGCGTGGTGGCCGGGCGATCCCGGTTCGCCGGGGTCACGCGCGTGGCCGACCGCTACGGCCTCGACGGCCGCATCACCGTGGACGCTGGCGACCGCCTGACGACCACGCTGACCGTGACCGACGCGGGTCTCGGCCGCAGCGACATCTACCGGGGCTCGGCAAGCTATCTGGCCGGCGCTCCCCGCGACCAGCGCCAGGCGAACGGCACCTCGGAGGAGCGCTACCGGCAGGGCCGCTACGACCGGACCGTCCGTACCCGGAACGGTTTTGTGGTAGAGCCTGATTAGGTGACGAGATCCGGCTCGGGCGATCCTAGGCGACCGTCTCGATGGCCGGGTCGGCCAGGCGGTGGGGGGCGATCGTGCGGGAGATGCCGAGCCAGACGATGAAGCCCCAGATCACGAAGGCGGCGTAGACGGCGTAGAGGATCGCCGACGGGTAATAGCTGAAGTGCAGCAGTTCCGGCACCCCGACCAGGTCGACGGCGATCCAGCAGAGCCAGAACTCGACCCAGCCGCGGGCCATCGCGTACGTGGCCAGCATCGAACCGACGAAGATCCACGAGTCGGCCAGGTAATACCACCAGGGCACCGGGAAGCCCGCCCCGACGGCCCGGAACACGAAATAGCAGATGACCACGGCGACCAGCGCGAGGGGGCCGTACAGCAAGCGCTGCCGATGGGTCGCCCAGCGCGGAGTGACCGCGATGCCGTGACTGCGCCGCCGGTTGCTCTGCCACCGCCACCAGCCGTAGACACTGGTGATCAGGAAGAACACCTGCCGGGACGCCTGGCCGTAGAGCGGGGTTCCCTGATCATTGCCAGCAGCCTGTCCTATGAACACGGTGAACAGCAGCACGTTGCCGAGGATGCCGACCGGCCACGCCCAGGCGCTGCGGCGCAGGCCGAACAGCGCCGACCCGAGGCCGAACGCGTTGCCGACGATCTCCCGGTAGTAGATCGCCTGGTCGCTGGTGACCTGCCACTTCGCGGCGTAGAACGTCGTCAGCAGGTGATTGAGCCAAGTCACGGTTCATGGTAGATCGGCCGACGTTTCTCGCGCGTTACTCCGCGTCACACCTCGGGCATGATGGTGACGTGACGCACGGCCAGAGCTCTTCGTGGCTCTACGACAACGGCCGGGTGGTGTGCCGGCGGCGGCTTTGACGGTGGACAGATCGCGGCTGATCTGGGCCCAGCGAAGCCCGGACGCGGCGGCGAGCGCGCGGTGGGCGGCGGCGCGCCCTCCCGTGAGGTGGTCGGCATGCAGATGCAGCGCGGCCAAGCGAGTGGCGCAGAGCGCGACAGCGCGTGCGCGGTGGCTGCTGGCCGCGGTCGGCGCGATAACCCGGTGTACCTGATCCCTAGTCGGTCGCGGAAGAACTTCCCGAAATGGGCCCTGCGACGACCGTGATAACTTCGGTCGGATCCGGGTGCCGCCTACGGCGCCGCCCGAAGGCGCCTTCTCTGGCCGCGACTCGCGGTGAGCGCTTCGATGGCGACGATGCCACCCTGGACAAACGGCCGGCGACTTCGCCTTCGTGCCGCCCCGACCCGCAGTCGACCTGGGGCGCCTTGGCCGACGACTGAATCATCCGGCCCTGAAGTGCCGTGGTGCTGCCGTCCCGTGGACGGCCTGTGCGTACTTGGCATAGCTACGTCGGGCGAGGTGCGAAAACACTGGCCACAGCAATGCGGGAACGTTCGTCCTCATCATCCGTTGCGTCACATCGTCGGCGTCGTAGAGCATCATGCCGAAGACCAGCGGTAGCTGCTTTTTCGGGATGGTTGCCGCTTCGCCTCCGACGACCGCCTTCCACTCACCCTCGGTGAGGTAGGTGTCGATAAGGGGAAGCACCTTCGATTCCTCGAGGTCCAGATGCTCGGCGAGCGGCACCAGGAGCGCTTCGGCATGCCTCGCCACGGCTTCGCGGTCGGCGGTGGTTGCAGTGAGCCCCCACTGTCGCGCGCTGGACTTGATGTCTTCGAGTGCCCGGTCGAGGTGTGCGTGTTGCTCTTCCATTGTGGTCACGAGCTTCTGCGTCTCGTCTGGGCAGCGCCTGTGCAGCAGCGGCCAGACGCCGGTGTCCTCCCCGCGGTGGTGGTGGTGCATCAGATCCACCAGGAACTCGGCGTGCGCGGCGATAGTGGCGGCATCGGCCTTGTCTCCGGCCGTGACGCGGCGGACGACGAGAGGCAAGTCTCTGAACTCTCGCCGGAAACAAACATGTGCCCCGATCATGTCGCGGCTGTCGGCCATTCGCGTGTTCGTGGTTCCCATGGTCTTCCTTGTTGTTGGTCTTTCAAGACTTGCGAAGTATCGCCCCGGCCCAGTTCGCTCAACATGGTTGAGATTCGCCACCCAACGGGGTGAACTTTGTGGAGATCGGCGCCTCCGTGCGGGCCGCTGGGCGGTTCCGCGGCGATGCCGTCACGGCGAATCACCGCCGTTTTTGGCCGGCTGATCGCTGTCGGTGAGACCGCTCGGCACTGATCGGGTGTTCTGCGGTTGGCAGCCAAGCGGCCACCGCGGAGACACTGCCGGCTGAGGCAGGGTTCAGGCAGGCACTGGGCCTGGCTCGCCGACGTAAGCACCGACAGTGAGCTCGACGCCGGCGCAAGGCGCGGAAGGCCATGATCACGAAAGACGGCAGCCCCGGCACGGCGGCCGGGGGCGTCGGCACGGTCAGCGCAGGTAACGGAACGCCGCGCGGACCTCGTCGGTGAACAGGCCGGGCTCCTCCCAGGCGGCGAAGTGGCCGCCCCGGGCGGGCTGGTTGTAGTAGTTCAGCGTCGGGTAGCTGCTCTCCACCCAGCTCTTCGGCGCTTGGAAGATCTCGCCGGGGAAGGCACTGAACCCGACCGGCAGCTTCACCGGCGGCGCGGGCACGCTACCGCCGGCGACGCGCGCCCGGAAGCTCTCCCAGTACACCCGGGCGGCCGAGACACCGGTGCCAGTCAGCCAGTAGAGCGTGATGTTGTCGAGAATGTGGTCGCGGGTGAGGTTGCCTGACGGGGTGCCCCCGAGGAACGTACGCGAAATCTTCGTGTAGCTGTCTGTGTCGTGGTCGAGCATCCAGGCCGCGAGGGCGGCCGGGGAGTCGGACAACGCGTAACCGATGGTCTCCGGCCGGGTCGATTGCTCCAGTAGATAGGCGTTACCGGTGAGGTTGAAGGTGGCGAGCGCCGCGGCGGCGGCCTTCTCCTCGGCAGTGCCGGTCGGAACCGGGGCGCCGTGCAACGCGTCGACGAGCAGGTTCAGGTGGATGCCGAGCAACCCGTCAGGTCCCAGGCGGCCCAGAGAGTCGGTGACGCCCGCGCCGACGTCGCCGCCCTGGGCCACGTAGCGGGTGTAGCCGAGGCGCCGCATCAGTTCGATCCAGGCGTTCGCGATACGGGTGATTTCCCAGCCGGTCTCGGTCGGCGCGCCGGAGAAGCCGAAACCAGGTATCGACGGCACCACGAGGTGGAAGGCGTCGGATGCCTTGCCGCCGTGCGCGGTTGGGTTGGTCAGCGGACCGACGGCGTCGAGCATTTCGACGAACGACCCGGGCCAGCCGTGCGTCACGAGCAGCGGGAGCGCATCGCGGTGCGGCGAGCGCACGTGGACGAAGTGGATGTCGACACCGTCGATCTCGGTCTTGAACTGCGGCAGCCGGTTGAGCTTCTCCTCGAATCGGCGCCAGTCGTACCTGGTAGTCCAGTATTTCGCGAGAGCCTTGGCCGCAGCCAGCTGTACGCCCTGCGAGCGGTCCGTGACGAGTTCCCGGCTGGGCCATCGGGTGCCACCGACTCGGTGGCGCAGCGCGGTGAGCTCCGCGTTGGGAATCGACACCCCGAACGGGCGGATCGTGGTCGTGCCGCCTCGCGAGCCGGAGCGGCCGGGCATTCCGGTGGCTGCGGCGGCCGTTGTGGCCCCGAGCGCACCGGTGGCGCCGACCGCGAGGCCCGCGGCGACACCGCCGGCCAGCACAGTCCGCCGAGTGGGCCCGGAGGCCGAGGATGAGCGCATGGGTCTTCCCTCCGTGGTCCGTTTGGCCCGAAGTATGCCCAGACGCCTGCCTCCGATGACCCCGGGTAAGTCCCTGGTTGAGCACTCCCGGGGTCGCCGGCTCACCAGGCGGCCGGCTGATGGGCTCGCGGAAGCAAGCCGTAGACCTCCTCACCGCGTTCGCCGTGAACGATCGGGTTTTACGCACTTCCTGCTCAACGGCGGCGCACTCCGTTCTCAAGAAGCGCTGAGCGATCGCATCGGGCACTCCCTGAGCGCGGCACTGCCGAGGATTTAGCGCTGCATGGGCATCGCTTCGCGCCGGAGATGATGCCGATGCCGCGGACGGGAGTCTTGTACGAATCTGCGATCTGCCCGCCGGAGGTGCCTCGGATGCCGTTGTCAGCATGGCGCCAGACGAACTCTCTGGGCCGCGATGTCGTTGAACAGCACAGATGGGCTGCGGGACAGACGTTCACCCGATCTCTCTGACGAGTTCTCGGGCTGTGAGACGGCTCACGGTGGAGAACCCGACGGGGCAGTCTCCCGTCGTGTCGAAGCCGCGCCGATCGCACATCTGGGCGATCACGTCGTCGTACTCCGGCAGGTGGTGACGGTGTTCGTACCCATTCCCAGGTACCGGGCCTGAACAGTCCGCGAAGGATCGAGAAGTGAATGCCAAGAGTCCTCGTCTGCAGTAACCCCGTTGGCGGCCACGTGGCGCCCCTGCTCGCAGTGGCGCGCGACCTGTCCGGCCGGGGCCATCAAGTGATCTTCTACAGCGGCGCCCAATTCGAGGAACGGGTACAGGCCACCGGGGTCGGATTCCGCGCGTTTCCGGAGAGCGTCGACTTCGACTTCCGGGACCTCGACACTCATTTCCCCGAGCGGGCGGCGCTGCCACCGGGACGGGCTCGCGCGGCCTTCGAGCTCAAGGAAATAGCCATCAAATCGATCCCCAGCCACGTGCGCCGTCTCCAGGAAATTCTCGCGGCGTTTCCGGCGGACGTGCTCATCAGCGAGCAGACCTTCTTCGCTCCGTTGGCAGCGGTCCGGGCGGCGTCTCGAGAGGTACGGCCGAGGTTGGTAACACTCGGAATCTTCAGCCCGATGTTCCAGAGCGTCGACACCGCGCCGCACGGCGCTGCCGCAGCGCCGATGCCCGGGCCGGACGGAGTGATGCGCAACGTTGCCCTGAACGCTGAAGCCAGGCGCAACTTCGCCGAGATACAGGCCGTTGCGAACGCGGCCTTCACTTCGGCCGGAAGCCACCTCGACGGCTACCTGTTCGACACGGTGCTCAGGCACAGCGACTACTACCTGCAGCTGACTGTGCCCGGTTTCGAATACCCGCGAAGCGATGCCCCGTCGCATTTCCGCTTCATCGGAGCGATCCCACCGGCTCTCGGGGCGGCCACCTACGAGTTGCCACCCTGGTGGCCGGAACTGTCTCAGCAGCGTCCGGTTGTCGCACTGACCCAGGGCACCTTCGCCAACGCGGACTTCACCGAACTGTTGGCACCGGCGATTCGCGGCCTGGCTGACCTCGACGTCCTGGTGGTCGCGGCAACGGCACGCGAGGATGGCCCGGAAATGCTCCGGCAGGCGGTCGGTGAGACGCCGGACAATGTCCGCGTTGCTGGGTTCGTTCCGTTCGACCGGCTGCTGCCGCTGTCGGATGTACTGGTCACCAATGGCGGCTACGGCGGCGTGCAGGTCGCGCTGCAGTATGGTGTGCCGATTGTCGCCGCTGGGGCCGGTGAGGACAAGCCCGAGGTCGGCGCGAGGGTCGAGTGGAGTGGCGTCGGCATGAACCTACGGACCGGTACCCCACGCTCCAGCGAGGTGCGGGAGGCAGTTCGAACCATCGTCGGCGATTCGAGGTATCGGAGCCGGGCGCAGGCCCTGCGCAAGGAGTTCGGCGAGTATCAGCCGTTCGACGCCATCGCGGCGGTTGTCGAGGCCGGCTGAACAGGGGAGCCCGAGGCCCGGCCTGCACGGTGGTCCGGGACGCCCCCGACAAGCTAGGCGTCCGGTAAGGAGACCTCGAGCCGCAGGCCGTCGCGGCCGGTGGACGACGCGGCGATGGTGCCGTCGTGGGCGCGGGTGATCGAGCGGGCGATCGCCAGGCCGAGGCCGGCGCCTCCACTGTGGTCGGTCCGGGTGGCCGAGCGGCGGCGGAACGGCTCGAAAAGAGCCGGGATCTCGTCGGCCGGGATGTCGTCGCCGGTGTTCACCACGGTCAGGGCGGGCTGGTTCCCGACCCGTACGTCGATCGTGCCGTCCGGGCGGTTGTATTTGACCGCGTTCTGCACCAGGTTGGTGACCAAGCGTTCCAGCAGCACCTGCTCGCCCAGCACCACCCGCGGCTGCAATTCGGTGGTGACGGTGAGGCCCGCCTCCTCGGCGCGCTTACGATGGGCATCGACGACCGCCTCGGTGATGAGATCCAGCCGCAGCCGCGACCAGGACATCAGCCCGCGGTCACTCTCACTGAGCACCAGCAGCCCTTCGATCAGGCGCTCGTTGCGCTCGTTGGTCGCCAGCAGCTGGGCGGTCAGCAGCGACAGCTGTTCGGCGGTCAACGTGTGGGCCATGCCGACCTCGATCAGGGTGCGCTGCACGGCGAGCGGCGTGCGCAGTTCGTGCGACGCGTCGGCGGCGAAGCGGCGCTGCGCCTCGTAGCCGACCGCGATGCGGTCCAGCATCTCGTCGATCGCGCGCCCGAGCGTGGCCAGCTCGTCGCGGCCCGGCCCCGGCCGCAGCCGGTGGCCGAGGTTCTGCGGCCCGACGTCCGCGATCAGTGGGACCAGGTCGCGAAGCGGCCGCAGGCACCAGCGGATCGCCGGGACAGCGCAGGCGACCAGGACGGCCAGGACCAGAGCCTCCGTCAGTGTCCGCGGGATGCTCGGGTGCCGGAACACCTGCACGCAGACGAACGGGGTGTCGGTGTCGGGCGCCCGATGCGCCGGCACGGTGCACCAGGACGGCCCGAGCTCGCGCCACATCATGACCACCTGGCCGGCCAGGAACGGCACGAACTGGGCGGCGATCAGGATGACCGCGCCGACCAGCAGCATCCGTCGGGCCGGGGAGCCGATCCTCATGAGCCGAGCCGGTAGCCGACCCGGGGCACCGTGTGGATCAGCGGCGGGTCGCCGAGCTTGCGGCGCAACGTCATGATCGTCACCCGGACCGTGTTGGTGAACGGATCCGCGTTCTCGTCCCAGGCCTGTTCCAGCAGTTCCTCGGCGCTCACCACGCGGCCGCCGGCCCGCAACAGCACGTGCAGGACGGCGAACTCCTTGGGCGACAGCGACAGCATCAGCCCGTCGCGGGCCGCGGTGTGCCGGGTGATGTCCAGAACCACGCCGTCCTGTTCCAGCACCGGCGGCAGCGGCGGGCTCGAACGCCGGGACAGCGCCTGCAGGCGCGCCACCAACTCGGCGAAGGCGAACGGCTTGGTCAGATAGTCGTCCGCGCCCAGCCCGAGGCCCTCCACGCGGTCCCGGATGCCGACCGCGGCGGTCAGCATCAGCACCCGGGTGCCGACACCCGAGCCGGTGATCTGGCGGCAGATGTCGTCACCGCTGCGCCCGGGCATGTCACGGTCGAGCACGGCCACGTCGTAACGGTTGACGCCCAGCCGCTCCACGGCGCTGTCACCGTCATAGACCACGTCGACCGCCATGGCGAACCGGCGCAGTCCCTCGGCCACCGTGTCGGCCAGCATCCGCTCGTCCTCGGCCACCAGCACCCGCACGCCGCGTCCTCCGTTCCGTGTCGAGCATCGGGGCCAGACTGACAAACCTCGGATAAAGCTTTCATAAGTACGCCGTTGACGGCCCTCAGACGGCCCGATCCGCACCATGCCACTATGCCTCGCGCCCTGACGAACGTGCTCACCGTCACGCTGATAGTGCTGGCTGTGACCGTCGCACCCATCGCCGCACGGCCGGCGTCGGCGATCGCCTACGGCGAGAACGCACCCGACGGCGACTACCGCTTCTCGGTCCGGCTGACCATGACCGGCATCCCGACCGCCGGCCACGGAACGCGGGACAGCTGGTGTTCCGGCGCGCTGATCGCACCTCGCTGGGTCATCACGGCCGGCCACTGTTTCCGCGACGCCGACGATCAGCGGGTTAGCCGGCCGGTGGCGCGGCGGACCACGGCCACGGTCGGGCGCGCGGATCTCGGCCGGCCGGGCGGCCACGTGGTCGACGTCGTCGCGGTGCGCCAGTCGCCGACCGCCGACGTCTCCCTGGCCGAACTTCGCACCCCGATCACCGACATCGAACCCCTGTCAGTCGGCGATGCGCCGCCGGTCACCGGCGAGACCGTACGCCTGACCGGCTACGGCCTGGCCGACTCCGGATCCACGACCCCGCAACGTCTGCAGACCGGTGAATTCGTAGTCGACCAGGTCCACCCTTCAACTCTCGACATCTCGGGCCGCGCTCCACGTCAGGACACCAGCGCATGCCCACACGACTCGGGTGGCCCGTATTTTCACGAGCGACCGCACGGAACGCCGACCTTGGTGGGCGTGGTCAGCACCGGGCCAAGCTGCCCGCACGAGGGTCCCGACTTCAGCGCCCGCACCGATAACGTGGCCTGAGCTTCCCCCAGTTTTCCGGACACCTGAGGTGAGGTGGATGACGGCTTCCAGGAAGGATGTCGTGTCATGCCTGCTCCTCACCCTGTCGAGTT
>NZ_JBFBAD010000072.1:0-52964 GCF_040682075.1 Actinoplanes sp. NPDC051411
GACCCCGCCCGACCCGCCGACGCCCGCGCGCCGCCCCCCCCCCGCCCGCCCGCGGTCGCGCGCCGCGCGCGGCCCGGCCCCCCCGCCCGGCGCTCCAATTTCCGGGTCGACCAGGACGCTCTCGCCCGGGCGGTCGGCGCGCTCAGCGACCGTGTCCACGGCCCGGCGTCCGCGGTGGCCGACACGGCGCGCGCCTGGCAGACGGCGGTCGACGAGCGCCGCACGGTGCTGCTCAATCTGCCGCTCGACATCCAGGCCGCGCCCGGCGTGAGCGACAAGATCCGGGCCAAGGCCGCGACCTGGCCACCGCAGGCCAACGACGAAGCGGTGGCCGCCCTGGCCGCGATCCTGCATCAGGCCGCCCGGCCGGTCTTCATCGCCGGCCGCGGCGCGGCCGGCGCCCGGGCCGAACTGGAGCAGCTGGCCGACGAGTGCGGCGCGCTGCTGGCCACGTCCGCGGTGGCGAAAGGCCTGTTCGAGGGCAACCCGTGGGGCCTCGACGTCTCCGGCGGGTTCGCCACCCCGCTGGCGGCCGAGCTGATCGCCGCCGCCGACGTGGTCGTCGCCTGGGGCGCCTCGCTCAACATGTGGACGACCCGCCACGGCGGCCTGGTCGGCGCCACCGCCACCGTCGTCCAGATCGATCTCGACCCCGACGCCCTCGGCGCCCACCACCGCGTCGACCTGGGTATCGTCGGCGACGTCGCGCTCAGCGCGGTCGCCGTGCGGCACGCGCTCCCGGCGCCGGGAGCCGGCTACCGCACCGAAGACCTCCGGGAACGCGTCGGCCGCGAGGGCCGGTGGCGCCTCATTCCGTACGCCGACGACGGCGACCACACCCACATCGACGCGCGCACGGCGACGATCGCCCTCGACGACGTGCTCCCGGCCGAACGGGTCCTGGCGATCGACTCCGGCAACTTCATGGGCTACCCGTCGATGTTCCTGTCCGTTCCGGATCAGCGCGGCTTCTGCTTCACCCAGGCCTTCCAGTCGATCGGCCTCGGCCTGGCCAGCGCGATCGGCGCCGCCCTCGCCTCGCCCGGCCGGCTGCCGGTGGCGGCGTGCGGCGACGGCGGCTTCCTGATGAGCATCGCCGAACTCGACACGGTCCGCCGGCTGGGCCTGGGCATGCTGATCCTCGTCTACAACGACGACGCCTACGGCGCCGAGGTCCACCACTTCGGCCCGGGCGGCCACCCCCTCGACACGGTCCGCTTCCCGGACACCGACCTGGCGGCGATCGCCCGCGGCCACGGCTGCGCCGCGATCACCGTACGCCGCGAGCAGGACCTCACCCCGGTCGCCCGGTGGCTGGCCGGCCCCCGCGACGTCCCGATGGTGGTCGACCTGAAGGTCGCCTCCAGCCGTCCGTCGTGGTGGCTGGAGGAGGCGTTCAAGGGCCACTAGCGTCTCCCGCCCGACCGCGGCGCCGAGGCCGGGCGTCTTGACATTTACCGTTATGGTTGTCCGCGTTCTGGGTCAATGCACCGAGCGGAGGACAATTCGTGCCACGCAAACGCTATGTGGTGACCGGGGCCGTCGCGCTCGCGCTGGCCGTCGCCGGGTCGACGGCGGCCTTCGCGGTCGCCGACGGCGAACCCGCCGCGGAGGGACAGTTCCCCTTCGCGGTGAAGCTGCGGATGACCAACATTCCGAACCCGGACGGTACGACGCGGGCCAGCGGCTGCAGCGGCTCGCTGATCGCTGCGCAGTGGATCCTGACGGCCGGTCACTGTTTCCACGACGTCAACCGGGTGCCGACCAGCGGCCCCGTGCCGTACCCGACGACCGCCCAGGTCGGCCGCACCGACGACGCCGACACCACCGGATACCTGCTCGACGTGACCGAGGACTACCAGGCGCCCTCCGGCGACATCTCGATCGCGAAGCTGTCCAGCCCGATCGGCGACATCGATCCGATCGCGCTGTCCGACGCGCCACCGGCCGTCGGCGACATCCTGCGCATCGCCGGCTGGGGCAAGCTGCTCAACACGGACCCGGACGCGGCGACCCACCTGCAGACCGGGCAGGTGAAGGTCGTCTCGGTCGGCAGCACGACGATCGGCGTCCAGGGGTACGCGCCGAAGTCGACGACCAGCGGTTGCCAGGAGGACTCCGGCGCGCCGTACTTCGCCGAGAGCGACGGCGAGGCTCCCCGGCTGGTGTCGACGGACCAGACCGGCCCGTCGTGCCCGCACGACCAGACGGAGACGACGGCCCGCGTGGACCCGCTGAGCGACTGGGTGCGGTCGACGATCGCGGCGCACCAGGACGGCTAACGGGCGGTGTAGCCGCCGTCGATCGGCAGGCTCACCCCCGTGATCATGGCCGCCTCGTCGCTGAGCAGGAAGGCGATCGGGCCGGCGATGTCGTCCTCGGTCGCCCAGCGGTGCAGCGGCATCTGGTCGAGGAACGGGCCCTCGATGTCGGGCCGGCCCCAGTACCAGGCCGACATCGGGGTCATCACGACGGTCGGGTTGACGCTGTTGACCCGGATGCCGTGGGCGCCGAGTTCGAGCGCCGACACCCGGGTGATGTTGTCCAGGGCGGCCTTGGACGACCCGTACGAGATGTGCCCGGTGAGCGCGACCAGCGACGCCTGGCTGGAGACGTTGACGATCGCGCCGCCCCGCCCGAGCCGGATCATCGACCGGGCGGCGTACTTGGTGACCAGCAGCGCGCCGCGCGCGTTGACCGCGATGACCCGGTCGAAGACGGCGATGTCGGTCTCCTGCGGGGTGGCGATCTCGCCGCCGTAGCCGCCGCAGTTGACCACGCCCCACAGGTCGAGGCCGTCGAGGGCGCCGGCGACGCTCTCCTCCGACGTCAGGTCGAAGGCGAGCGCCCGGACGCCCGATTTTTTCAATTCGTTCAATTTGGTGATGTCGCGACCGGCCGCGATCACGTCGGCACCGCGGGCGACCAGCTTGCGGACGGTCGCCCCGCCGATGCCGCCGCTCGCCCCGGTGACCAGGATCGTCCGGCCGCCGAAATTCGTCATGCGCGAGAAGAGACGGCCAACCGCGCCGTAGCGCGATCCACCAGGCCGAGCACGTCGTCACGGGTGCGGTAGTTGCGGTCGTTCCAGGTGGTCAGGTCGCGGACGCGGGCGGCCCGTACGACCGGCGACGCCACCGGGCCGACCTCGGTGCCGGTGTCGAACAGGGTGTGCCACAGGGCGTCGATCGCCGGGTAGGCGTATTCGGGGCGGGGGCTGAGCAGCCAGCCGCCGTGCATGACCGCCCCGACCAGGCAGGCCGACACCACGTTGTGGCGGTCGACGCGGTAGGGGAAGAAGCGCTGGGCCGAGCGGCGGCGGCCGGCCGGCGTCTCGACGACGTACCAGGTGTTCTGCGTCCATCCCCGGGCGATCACGCCGCGGGTCGCGCTGAGCACGGCCAGCGCTTCCTCGTGCCGCCTCGGGGGAGAGGTTGGGGGTTGGGAATTGGGCAGGAACCGCTTGACCAGCTTCGCCGTGACGGTGTTCGGCACGTGCACCTCCCGATCGACCGACAGGTCAGGGCTCGATTGTCACTCCTCGGCCCGCGCCCGGGAAAGGGACCTTGTGACGCCGGTCACTCGGCCTCACGGTCCTTGCGGCGAGTTCCGTCCCGTGCATATCGACGATCGACCGAGAGGAACGACCGACAATGCACAGGATCGTGATTGTGGGCGCGGGCTACGCCGGCATGGCCGCGGCGATGAACCTGGCCGGGCGGGTGCGTGGCCGCGACGACGTGCGGATCACGCTGGTCAACGCGTCCGCGCGCTTCACCGAGCGCCTTCGGCTGCATCAGGTCGCGGCCGGCGAGCAGCTCGCCGACCGGCGGCTGCCGGACCTGCTGCGCGGGACCGGCATCACCCTGGAGATCGGCTGGGTCACGGCCGTCGACGCGGCCGCTCATTCCGTACGGGTGGACGACGCCCGCGTCCTCGAATACGACACCCTGGTCTACGCGCTCGGCGGCGTGGCCGACACGTCGACGCCGGGGGTGGCCGACCACGCGTACGTCCTGGACAGTGACCAGGACGCCCAGCTGTTGTCCGCCCGGCTCCGCGACGCCGGGACGGTCGTGGTGTGCGGGAGCGGCCTGACCGGGGTCGAGGCCGCGGCGGAGATCGCCACCCGGCACCCGGCCGCGCGGGTCACCCTGCTCGGCCGGTCGGAACCCGGTGCCGAGATCGGGCCGCGCGCCCGCGCCTACCTCCAGCGCTCCCTGACCGGGATGGGCGTGGCCTTCCGCTCCGGCGCGTCGATCACCAAGGTGCTGCCGGACGGGGTCGAGCTGGCGACCGGCGAGGTGGTGCCGTCCGGCGCGACGCTCTGGACCGCGGGCGTACGCGTCTCGCCGCTGGCCGCGGCAGCCGGCCTGACCACCGACTCCCATGGCCGCATCGTCACCGACGAGTTCCTGCGGTCGGTGTCGCACCCCGACGTCTACGCGGTCGGCGACGCGGCGGCGATCCGGCAGAGCTACGGGATGATGCACGGCACCTGCCAGAGCGGCATGCCGACCGGGGTCGCGGCGGCCCGCTCGATCGCACGCGCGATCGACGGCCGCCCGCTGAAGGCGTTCCGGTTCGGCTACCTGCACACGCCGATCAGCCTGGGCCGCGACGACGCGGTCATCCAGTTCGCGCACCGGGACCACACGCCGGGGCGGTTCGTCCTCACCGGCCGGCTCGCGACCTGGTACAAGGAGACGGTGAGCTCCGCGCCCTGGCCGACCTTCGGCCGCCTGTTCTCCTCGCCCGCGATCGGCGTGCTGGGCTGGCGCCGATGAGTCTCGTCGACTCGGCCTTCGAGGAGCATCGCCCCCTGCTCTTCACGGTCGCCTACCGCGTGCTCGGCAGCGCGGCCGACGCCGAGGACGCGGTGCAGGACACCTGGCTGAAATGGTCGTCGGCCGACCGCTCGCAGGTCGCCGACCCGCGGGCCTACCTCGCGCGGATCGTCACCAACGTGGCCCTGGACCGGCTCCGGTCGGCCCAGGCCCGCCGCGAGACCTACGTCGGCCCGTGGCTGCCCGAGCCGATCCTGACGTCGTCGGCCGCCGACGACGTGGCCGGCGCCGAGTCGGTCTCGGTCGCCCTGATGGTCCTGCTGGAGTCGCTGAGCCCGCTCGAACGGGCGGTGTTCGTGCTCAAGGAGGCGTTCGCGTTCAGCTACGCCGAGATCGCGGCCGCGGTCGACCGGTCCGAGGAGTCGGTGCGGCAGGCCGCGCACCGGGCCCGCGGCAACGTGCAGGCCCGGCGGCCGCGGTT
The DNA here is from genome assembly GCF_040682075.1 of Actinoplanes sp. NPDC051411. Classification (NCBI taxonomy): domain Bacteria; kingdom Bacillati; phylum Actinomycetota; class Actinomycetes; order Micromonosporales; family Micromonosporaceae; genus Actinoplanes; species Actinoplanes sp. NPDC051411. Next base: position 5,269 of record NZ_JBFBAD010000072.1, read on the forward strand.
CCACCAGTCGCGGGCCCAGCAGCAGGCGGTGACAGCCCGGTTCCTGGCCGCGGCGGCCGGCGGCGACATCAACGAGCTGATGGAGATGCTGGCCCCCGACGTGGCGCTGTGGACCGACGGCGGCGGCAAGGTCCGCCAGGCCATGCGCCCGGTGGTGGGCGCCACGCACGTGGCGACCTGGATGGCGGGCGTGTCGCACCGGCCGTACGAGGGTGTCCACCCGTCCGAGATGACCGCCGAGCTGGTCGACATCAACGGCGCGCCGGGCATCGTCTTCCGGGGCGCCGGCCGCGTGATGGGAACGCTGACCCTGGTGCTCGACGCCGCCGGCCGCATCGAGACGATCCACAACGTCGCCAACCCCGACAAGCTGGCCGACATCACCCGTCGCTCGGTGCACCCCCTGCCGGTCCCGGGGCGGTAGAAAAACGGTAGACACGGCTGGCAATGTCGGCCGATTGCGCTTCATTCATTCGCGTGACATCAATTCCGAATGGGTGGAACGGCCGCTGGTGATCTTTGACCGGCGTGCGGTAGCCTTCGCCCCATCGTCGGGATGAATCAAAGGGGACGGTTCATTCTGAACTCATTATCTTCAGCTCTTCTGTGGGCTCTTGCTGGTCTTTAAGGGCAGGCGATGGCGGATCCGGACGATTTCTCGGCGTCGTTTGACCGGCTGCGTGTCGATTCCGCGCTGCCCCGGGAATTGGGCATTCACAGTGCCATTTCCGCCGATGGTGCCGACGATCTTCCGACCTATGTCGAGCGCAGTTTCGATTTCAAGCTGCGGGCCGTGCTCTCGGCCCAGCTGCCCGATCGCGGCAATTTCGTGGTCATGGTCGGCGGCTCGTCGGCCGGGAAGACGCGGTCACTCTACGAGGCCATCTGCGAGCTCGTGCCGGACTGGTGGCTCGCGCTGCCCCGGGCCGCGTCCGATCTGCTCGGCCTGCGCTCCGACCCGCCGCGCTCGACGGTCTTCTGGCTCGACGAGCTCCAGCAGTACCTCGGCACCACCCCGTCCCTGACCAACGAATGCGTCCGGATGCTGCAGCGGCACGGCAACCTCGTGGTCGGCACGCTCTGGCCCGACCAGTACGCCCAGTGGACCGCGGGCCGGGACGACGTCCACCAGCTGGTGCGCAGCGCGGTCCCGATACCGGTCTCCGAGTCGCTCGACCGGCACGAGCGGTCGAAGGCCCTCGTCATAGCGGAGAACGACCGGCGGATCGAGGACGCCCTGCGGACCGGCCACGTCGGTATGACGCAGATGCTCGCGGGCGGCCCGCGGCTGGTCATGAGCTGGGAGCAGCCGGTCAACCCGTACGCGAAGGCGATGATCAGCGCGGTCGCCGACGCCCACCGGCTCGGCGTGCAGTCGCCGTTGAGCGAGGAGCTCCTGGCCGACGCCATGTTCGGCTATCTGAAGCCGCACGAGCGGGTGTCGACGGCCGAGCACTGGCTGGCCCAGGCGGTGCCGCACGTCGCCGCCCCGGAACACGACGGGGTGTCGCCGCTCTACGCGGCCGACGACGGTCGCCCGGGCACCCTGGCCGGCTACACGATCGCCGACTACCTGGCCCAGCACGTGCGGCGGGTGTGGCGCAGCGAGCCGGTGCCCCACCAGGCCTGGCAGGCCCTGGTGACCCGTCTGCGGCGGCCCGACGACCTGCGCCGGGTGGCCGCGAGCGCCACGGCCCGGCTCCGCTACCGCTACGCCGAGACGGCGCTGACCAGGCTGGCCGAGGAGTTCGGCGACGACCGGGCCGCCCTCGAACTCGCCGACCTGCTGGTCCGCCAGGACCGGTTCGACCGGGCGACCGAGGTGCTGCGGAGCCGCCTGGAGTCGGACTCCCCGGACCTCATGGTCACTCGCAGACACCTCGACGTGCAGGAGCTGCGGAGGCGCGCCGACGAGGTGCGCCCGCCGGCCGGCCCGCGTCTCCGGGGCCTGTCCCGGGAGGTCGCCGAGATCGTCGCCGACGGCGGCGTCACCGACCATCTGCGCACGGTCGCCCGGACCGGCAGCGCGATCGCCGCGGAACGACTCGTCGACCTGCTGGCCGAGCGCGGCTGCGTCCGGGAGCTGCGGGACCGCGCCGACGACGACCCGCGGGCCGCCGAGGCCCTCGCCGACCTCTACGCGGCCTGGGGAGACGTGCAGCCGCTGCGCGAGCGCGCCGACGCCGGCGACGAGGCGGCCCGGCTCCGGCTGAAGAAGCTGCGGCGCGAGCCGGACCGCCGCACCGACGCCCGGTTCCAGATCGAGCAGCTGCGCGCGCTGGTCGACGAGGGCCACGGCGGCTCGGCGATCCAGCTGTGCGGCCTGCTGTTCGAACTGCGCGACGAGGCGGCGCTGCGCGAGGAACTCGACGCCGGCACCGCGGGGGCGGCCGAGCGGCTGATCGCCCTCTACACCGCCCAGGAACACCGGTCGCTGATCTCCCTGCGGGCCTTCGGCCTGGAGGCGGACGGCCAGTTCGTCACCCCGGAAAACACGTCGAAAGGATCCTTCGATGGCTGAGCTGTCCTCGGTCGACTACGCGTTCCTGGCGATCCTGAAGGTCGAGGACCGCGAGATCTCCAACTCCGAGCTGGACGAGATCTACGGGTTCCGGCTGGTCGGCCGGCCCCTGCAGAGGCTTCTCGACGCCAGGTACATCGCCACCGAGAAGAAACCGGCTCCCTACCGGCACTCGATCACCAGGGCCGGCGAGAAGGCCCTCGCCGAGTCCTGGGGCCTGGACGACGACCACGTCGCGAAGGGTGAGGGCCGCTCGGCCCGCGAGAAGCAGCTCTGGGCCGGCATCGTGGCCCTGCAGAACCTGCTGGCGGCCCGGCCCGGCGCCCGCCCGGTGAGCGATGCGGCGGTGCCGGTCACCGAGCCTCCCGGCCTCGACGGCCGCATCCGGTCCGCGTACGGGAAGCTGGCCGCCACGCCCGGAGCGTGGGTCGATCTCACCGCCCTGCGCGGGCAGCTGGCCGATGTGCCGAAGGGCGAGCTCGACCAGGCGCTCAAGGCCATGCTGCGCGACGACGACGTGCGGCTGGAGCCGGAGCCGTTCGGGCATCGGGTCGGGGAGGCGGAGCGGCAGGCCGCCGTGCACATCGGCGGTGAGGACCGGCACAAGCTGGCGATCGGCTCGCGATGACCGAGGAGGAGCGCACCGCGCTGGCCGCCCTCCGGCTCAGCTGGGTGCAGGCGCCGGACGACGTGTGGCGCCGCTCGCCGTTCCATGTCGACGGCCTGCACGAGGCGGTGGCCGACGACGTCCGCGACGGCATCGCCTCGGCCGAGGACAGCCCGGACGCCAGCCCGGTGGGCCTGGTGCTCGAGGGCCGGCAGGGCACCGGCAAGACCCACCTGCTCGGCTGGGTGCGTGAGCAGGTGCAGGAGCGGGGCGGCTACTTCTTCCTGATCGGCCTGCTCGACGGCCGCCGGTTCTGGGACGGTCTGCTGGTCTTCCTGTTGGACGGTCTGGCCCGCGAGATGCCGGACGGTCAGACCCAGCTGAACCTGCTGCTGCGACGCCTGGCCTCCCGGGTCGGCGCGCCGCGGGCCGACCGGCGGGCGGTGATCGGGGAGACCGACCTCAATCCGGCCGCGCTCAACACCTTCGTGCGGGGGTTGTCGGAGTTCAACAGCCACGTCGGGCACGAATGCCGCGACACGTTGCGGGCCCTCGCCCTGCGCGCCTCGGAGAACGAGGACGACCAGGACATGGCCGACGACTTCTTCGCCGGCGGCGGGGAATCGGCGGCCGCGGCGCGCGAGAAGTGGGGGGTCCGCCACCGCGCGCGGACGTCCCAGGACATCGTTCGCGAGATCTCCTGGCTGCTGGCGCTGACCGGCCCGTCGGTGTTCGCGTTCGACCAGATCGACACCGCGGTGGCCCAGTCGGCGATCCAGGAGGACCTGGCGAGGATGTCCGGCGGGGAGGGTGAGCTGCGGCAGGCGGCGGTGACCGCGGGCCTCGCGCACGGTCTGAGCGACCTGCGGGACACCACCCGCCGCACCCTGACCGTCGTGGCCACGCTCTCCACCACCTGGGACATGATCTCGGAGCGGGCGCCCGGGTCGTTCGCGCCCCGGTTCCGCCGCCGCCCGTCGCTGCAGGGCATCCGGGACGCCCGCATCGCCCGGGAACTGATCGAGAGGCGGTTCGCCCCGCGCTTCCAGGCCGTCGGCTTCCCACCGCCCTACCCGACCTGGCCGGTCCGCGAGGAGGTCTTCGCGGAAACCCTCGACTACACGCCGCGCCGGCTGCTGGTGGAGATCGACCGGCATGTCCGGTCCTGCCTGGTCAGCCGGGAGGTGAGCGAGCTGCGGCACCTCAGCGACGTGCCGGCCGAGGAGGTGGCGGCCAAGGCCTCCGCGACGACGGCGCCCGAGGTCCCGGAGCGGGAGCTGCAGCGGATCGAGGGGCGGTTCGAGGAGTTGCGGCGGAACGCCGACGTGACCTCGCCACTGGAGCACGACACCGAGGACAGCACCTTCCCGGCCCTGCTCGCGGCCGGGCTGCGGGCCTGGATCGTCGAGCGCGGCGACCGGGGGGCCCGGTTCAGCATCGACCCGCCGCCCAGCTCCAAGCCCGACCTGCACGCCCGGCTCCGGCGTGAGCTCGACGAACGGTCCGAGGAGGAGCGTGAGCGCTCGCCCGACCAGTCCCGGACCGAGGACCAGATGCACTGGTCGTTCCGGGCGATCAGCGACACCCACCACGGGGTGGCCGCGCTGCACCGGATCCGGCGGGCGAGCACCGCGGCCGGCCTGGCCGCGGATGTCACCAGGCGGAAGCTGTTCCTGCTGCGCAACGGCGAGTGGAGTCAGTCGGCGAAGACCCAGGAGGTGGTGCGGCAGCTCCAGCGGGACGGCGGCGTGACCCTGGGCGTCGACGAGGCCGACCTGCGGGTGCTCACCGCGCTGCACGAACTGCGCAACGAGAACCTGGCTCAGCTCCACGCCTGGCTGGTCCGTTACCGGCCGGCCGAGCAGCTCACGCTGTTCAAGGAGGCGCTGGCCGACGCCGACGCGCCGCCGGCGGAGGCGCCGGAAGCACCGGCCGAGGCGGTGACCGCGAGCGGCTTCACGATCGGCCACGACGAGCCCGTGCGGCTGACGCTGGAGTCGCTGCGGAAGCACGCGGCCATTTTCGCCGCGTCCGGCTCGGGCAAGACCGTGCTGCTGCGGCGCCTGGTCGAGGAGTGCGCGCTGCTCGGGGTGTCGGCGATCGTGCTCGATCCCAACAACGACCTCGCCCGGCTGAGCGATCCCTGGCCGGAGCCGCCGGACGGCTGGCGCCCGGGCGACGCCGAGCGGGCGGCCCGCTACCACCGCGACACCGAGGTGGTGACGTGGACGCCGCGCCGGGAGTCGGGGCGGCCGCTGAGCTTCCGGCCGCTGCCCGACTTCTCCGGCGTGCTCGACGACGCGGACGAGTTCTTCGTCGCCGTCGAGGCCGCGGTGAGCGCGCTCGCGCCGCGGGCCAAGCTCGTCGGTCGCACCCGGGCCGCGCATCTGGGGACGGCCGTGCTCCGCAAGGCGGTCGAGCACTACGGCCGGCGAGGCGGCCGCGACCTGCGCGGGCTGATCGCGTTTCTGTCCGACCTGCCCGACGGCGTCAGCTCCCTCGACAGCGCGCCGAAGATCGCCGCGGAACTCGCGCAGACGCTGACCGCGTCGATGGACAACGACCCGTTGTTCGGCGGTGACGGGACGCCGGCCGATCCGGCCGTCCTGCTCACCCCGGCGCCCGGCAAGCGCGCCCGGATCTCGGTCATCAGCCTCATCGGGCTGCCCGGCCCCGAGGCACGGCAGGGGTTCGTCAACCAGCTTCAGATGGATCTCTTCGCCTGGATCAAGCGGCATCCGGCGAACGACCGCCCGCTGCTGGGGCTGCTGGTCATGGACGAGGCCCAGGACTTCGCCCCCTCGGGCGCGATGACCGCATGCACCGCCAGCACGCTGGCGCTGGCCTCGCAGGCCCGGAAATACGGCCTCGGGCTGGTCTTCGCCACCCAGGCCCCCAAGGGCCTGCACAACCGGATCCCGGGCAACGCGGCGACCCACATCTTCGGCCGGATCGGCGTGCCCGCCCAGATCGAGGCGGCGCGGGAGATGGCGCGGGTCAAGGGCGGCGACGTGCCGGACATCGGCAACCTGACGGCGGGGGAGTTCTACGTCGCGCTGGAGGGCGAGCCGCCGTACCGGACCCACACGCCGATGTCGCTCAGCCATCACCCGAGCGCCCCGCTGACCGACGAGGAGGTCATGGCGCGGGCGCGCCCGCGCTCCTAGAGGTACGGCCGGAGCAGCGCACCGAGATCGGAGCGGCCGATCTCGTCGAGCGCGCCCGGCAGGTCGGCCAGCCGTCGCCGCCCGGCCAGCCACTCCCACAGGTCGTGCGGCTCGTCGCCGGTCCGGAAGCGGCGGGTCTCGTACGAGGGCACGCCGAAGACGTCGGCGACGTCGGGCCAGAAGTAGCGGAGCTGGCGCAGGATCTCGTGGCGCACCCGGTCGGGAACGTGCACGGCCGGCGGCGGGGGTTTCAGCAGCTGTTCCAGGAGCGCGAACAGCACCTCGGCCGACGCCTGGGCGGCGAACGCCTTGAACCGGTCGTCCTTGTCGTTGCCGGCGTGGTCGCTGACGCCCTTGGCGACCAGCCAGTGCGGGACCGTCCGCTCGTGGCCGATCGTGGCGACGGTCGCGGCCTCCATGTCCAGAGCGAGGATCTTGCGCTGGTGGGCGGCGAGTTCGCCCCAGATGCCCGGGAGCGCCATGACCGCACTGCCGCTCGCCATCGGACCGGTGTGGACCTTGAACGGGAGGCTCGCCGGCCCGTCCAGATCGATGTAGAGCATGTACCGGATGGTCCGCCGCCCGTCGGAGGTCAGGGCGAATCCGCCGTCCCGCGGGACGATCAGGCCGGTGGACTCCAGCATCGTCAGCTGGGCCGCCCAGGTAGCGGGGGTGAAATAGCGCCGGCGGGCGGGATGCCGGATCGGATCCTGCCTCTTGTAGAGCCGTTCGAGGAGCCAGACCGCCGCGTCCTTCTCGGTGGCGGCGCCGTAGCTCGGCAGGCCGTCCGGCACGAAGTTCTGCGCCGCGCGGACCCAGCGGGCCTCCTGGGGAAACTGCTCCGGCTCGGGCAGGAACCGGTCTTCGGTGTGTTTGCCCTCGTCCCACTCGTAGGCGGGCGCGGCGACGACCACGTCGCCCGGGGCGGTCTCGCTCGGATTGCCGGCGCAGACGCCGCACATCGCCAGGCACTCCGGCCGGAGCCGGTCGGTGAGCGTGGTCGTGATGGCCGCGGTGCTCCGGCCCCCCATCCGGATCGGGCGGGCGAGCGCGACCGACAGCGAACCGGCGCTCGCGGTGGCGTAGGGCGTGTCGCCGTCCGGGTCGTGCTCGGTCCACTTCTTCGGCCCGACCACCTCGCGCGCGGCGTCGTACTCCTGCTTGATCGCGGTGATGATCAGGACGTCCACCGGGCCCCCTCGGTCGGTCGATCGGCGCTGGGCCGCCCGCCGGCCCGCCAGCCGACGGGCGGCGGCACGAGTCTTTCCGTGGGTTCTTCCGGTTTTCTTCCTACGGCGCCCGCAGGAGTGGCGGGTTGAGGGCCTGCTCGCCGGCCGCCCGGTAGAGCGCGGCCGGCCGCCCCACCTCGGGGATCCGGCGCTCGCCGGTCGGCTCGACGAAGCCGGGCGTGTTGAGGACCTTGCGGTTGAAGTTGCGCGGGTCGAGTTTGTGGCCCCAGACCACCTCGTATACGTGCCGCAGGTCGCCGATGGTGAAGGACGGTCCGCAGAACGTCGTGGCCAGGGTGGTGAATTCGATCCGGGTGCGGGCGCGTTCGACCGCGTCGTCGAGGATCCGGTCGTGGTCGAAGGAGAGGGTGCCGCGTACCTTTCCGGCCGGCGCCCAGGCGGCGCTGCTGGCGTCCGACCCGGCGGTCGGCAGCGGCAGATCGGGCATGAGCGCGAGGTAGGCGATGCTGACCACCCGGCCGCGCGGGTCGCGGCCCGGTTCCCCGTACGCCCGGAGCTGTTCCAGATGCAGCCGCGTCCCGTCGAGTCCGGTCTCCTCGGCCAGTTCCCGCACCGCCGCGTCGGGGATGTCCTCGTCGCCGCGCAGGAAGCCGCCGGGCAGGGCCGGCCGCCCGCGGAACGGGTCGTGGGCCCGGGTGATCACCAGCACCTGCAGGGTGTCCTCGCGGACGGTGAGGATCGCGAGGTCGACGGCGAGCCGCAGGTACGTGTGCTCCCGGTTGGTCATCCCCGGAGCGTACCCATATTGTCTTTTTGACACAAACTAGCGCGGGCGCCCGGCGGCCCAGATCTGGTCGAGTTCGGCGAGGAAGTGCTGGTACCAGACGTGGTCGCGGCCGGCCCGCAGGGTCAGCGCGGCCTCGGTGCCGTCGAACGTGTGTGAATAGATGTCCACGCCGAGCCGTCCGCCGGGGCGGTGGCGGTCGACCGCGAGGAGGCCGAACGCCGGCACGAAGTCGAGCAGCCGCACCTCGAGGCGGCCGGTCATCGTGTCGAGCAGGTCGAGGGTCGGGCGCACCCGGTTGGCGAAGACGCCGGCCGCGCCAGGGCTGGTGCTGCGCCGGGCCGCTTCACCGAGCACCTCGCCGTGCGGGTCGATGACGGCGATGCGGACCGTGCCGCCGCGCCGCAGGCACTGCGTGAGGGCCGCGGCGTGGTTGCGGACGGTCCGGTTGAGGGTGACGCCGACGATGTCGATCTCGGTCGCGTGGGCGAGGTCGATCTCGGTGCCCGGGGCCGGGACGTGCAGCAGGCGGTCGGCCGGCGGTTTCTCGACCAGGTGCCGCCGGGTGAGCTCGAGCAGGCGGCCGGTCTGGAGGCGGGAGTGCAGGGAGCCGGCGGCGAGTGCGGCCAGGGTGGCCAGCGTCGCCCCGGACAGCAGCGGGCCGCCGGCCAGGCCGAGCATGCCGAGCACGCCGATCGTGAGTGAGACGGCGAGCGTGACGACGAGGTCGAACGACTGCCAGATGCGGGCCATGGCCGCCCTCCACGGGGATGGTGACTATCGGTGGAGTTGACGGTACCAGGAGTTAGTGTCAACCTGACAAGAAATATCCCGGCCGCGCAGGATCAGGCGCCGGGAGACGTGCGAACCGACCTTCGCCGGGGGCAGCCAGAGAAGGCCGCCGGGGGAGTCCGCCGGGAGCGACGGGGCGCCCGGGCCCGACGGGTGGACCACCACGACCGCGCCGACGACCAGACGGCGGACCAGGCGGCGCAACAGCCGCACCGAACCGAGCAGGGGGCGCACCGATTGGCCGATATAGGTGCCGTCGCAGAGCACGCAGCCGTCCGCGGTGACCGTGTAGGAGCCCGACGGCCAGGCGACCGACTCGACGAGCAGCAGGTGAGAGGCGGTGCTGACGGCGAACCCGATCCGCGGGGCGCCCTCGGCCACGCGGACGCCCGCGTACAGGCGCACCCCCGGGTGGTCGGCCACCGGGTGCAGCAGCGCGCCGGTGCGGTCGGCGGCCTCCCGCACGCTCATGCCGATCGGGCGCAGGGACCGGCCCTCCTCGTCGGTCAGGCTGTCCAAAGTGCCACGCAGGCGATGGGCCATGGCGCTCTCCCTCACGGTGTCTCGACGGGTCACCGCGATTGGGCCACAGCGAGCTACCGGAATACTTCCCATGAGCGATATACCCGGAGAGGTGATGGTTTCCGGCTTCTCAGCTTCTACCGTGGCGGATCACGGAAGAGGGACGGCCCATGATCTACGGCATTCTCGGTGATCTCGAGGTTCGCGACTCCGGCGGCGACCTGGTCGAGCTCCCGCCCCGGCGGGCCCGGGCGGTGCTGGCCACGCTGCTGCTCCGGGCCAACACCGCGCTCTCGGCCGAGGAGCTGATCGCCGCCGCCTGGGGCGACCGCGAGGTCGACGCGGCCCAGCTCTACAAGGCGGTCGCCGCGCTCCGCAAGGTCTTCGCGGCCGCCGGACGGCCGGGCGCGCTGAGGACCCTCAACCGCTACGGCTACGAGCTGCGGGTCGCCGACGGCGACCTCGACATGCTGCGGTTCCGGCGCCTGGTCCGGCAGGCCGACGAGCGGCGCGGCAGCTCACCGGCCGAGGCCACGCTGCTGCGGGAGGCCCTCGGCCAGTGGCGCAGCGGCCGCCCGCTGTCCAACATGCACCTGGAGACTCTGACCGGCGAGATCGAGGTGCTGCGGCGCCAGCGCCGGCGCGCGGCCACCCGGCTGTTCGACCTCGAGCTCGAGCGCGGCGCCCACGCCGAGGTCGCCGACGAGCTGACCGCGTTCGCGGCCGAATACCCCGAGGACGCGAAACTCTGCCGGCTGCTGATGACGGCCCTCGACCGCGACGGTCGCACGGAAGAGATCCTTCCGGCGATCGAGAGGTACGAGGAGGCGGCGGTCAGCCCCGACAAGAGTCTGCGGCGCCTGGCGTACCGGATGGTGAGCGCGAGCGGCGCTCCGGGCCTGGGCTCCCTGGTTCCGCGGCAGTTGCCGCCGCCCCCGGCCTATTTCGTGGGCCGCGACGGGCTGCTCGCCGAGGTGCTCTGGCTGCTGCGCGAGCCGCGGCTGCCGGTGCTGGCGATCTCCGGGCCGGGCGGCATGGGCAAGACCGCCCTGGCGCTGCGCGCGGCGCACGAGGTCACGGCGTCCTATCCGGACGGTCAGCTGTGGGCCGGTCTGCGCGGAACCGAGGAGCAGCCGGCCGATCCGGCCGAGGTGCTCGGGGAGTTCCTGCGGGCGCTCGGCGTGCCGTCGGTGCCGGAGACCCGCAACGAGCGCGCGACGCTTTACCGGTCCACAATGGCCGGTCGGCGGATGCTGGTGCTCCTCGACGACGCGGCCGACGGCACCCAGGTCCGCGATCTGCTGCCGGGCGGGGGCCGCAGCGTCGTCGTCATCACCGCGCGCCGGCGGATGCCCGACATCGGCGCCCCCGCCCACCACGTGGCGCCGCTGGGCGCGTTCGACGACGAGACCGCGGGCGAGCTGTTCCACCGGATCGTCGCCGACGCGCACGTCGACCTGGCCGGGGAACAGGACGCGGTCGAAGCGGTCGTCCGGCTCTGCGCCGGGCTCCCGCTGGCCGTGCGGATGGCGGCCTTCCTGCGGGTCGAGGCATTCCACCGATCGACGGGAGAGCTGCTGCGGCAGCTCACGGTGCAGGGTCCGACCGCTTTCGCGTACGGGGCGGAAAGTCTCGCCCGCACCCTGGGCGCCGGGCTGATCCCGCTCGACGACCGGGCCCGCCGCCTGTTCGTCGGGCTCGGCCTGCTCGCGCTGCCGACCTTCGCCGAGTGGACCGCGACGGCGGTCCTCGACGAGCCCGGCCCGGCCGCCGGCGACGCGCTGGCCCAGCTGGCGGCGGCCGGCATGGCCGACCCGGTGCCCGGGGTGGCCCGCTACCGCTTCCACGACCTGACCCGGGAGTACGCCCGCGGCCTGGCCACCACGTCGGCGGCCGGCGCCGGTGACGTGGCCGGCGCCGCCGTGCGCGTCGGCCGGGCCCTGCTCACGCTGGCCCGGCGGGCGCACGCGGCGCTGTACGGCGGCGAGTTCGACATCGCCCACAGCGACCTGGCCGACGTGCCGGTGCCCGCCGCCGAGCTGGCCTCGGCGGCCTCCGAGCCCCGGGTCTGGTTCCAGCGGGAACGGGCCAACATCCGGGCCGCCGTCGAGCAGGCGGCCGCGCTCGGGCAGGCCGCCCTGTGCTGGGATCTGGCCGTCTCGGCGCACGAGTTCTACGCGATCGGGTCCTACTTCGACGACTGGCGGGCCACCCACGAGGTCGCGCTCGAGGCGTGCCGGGCGGCCGGCGACCACCGCGGCGAGGGCGTGGTGCTGACGATGCTCGGGATGCCGCCGCTGGTCGCCAGCGGAACCACCGGGGTGTCCGGGGTGAACGAGCTGGCGCGGGCGGTCCGGCTGCTGTCGGAGGCCGGCGAACGGCACGTGCTGGCGGTCGCCCAGCGGACGCTGGCCAACGCGCTGCGGCGCAACGGCGAGCTGGCGCGGCCGCTGGAGCTGTTCACCGAGGCGCTGGCGCACTACCAGGAGAGCGGCGACCTGGTCGGCAGCCAGCAGGCGCTCCGCTTCATCGGGCAGACCCACCTCGACCTGGGCGACGCGTCGTCGGCCGTCGCGGTGCTGCGCGAGGCGTCGCGGATGGCCCGCCAGACCGCGTCGGCGCGGGTGGTCGCGCCGGCGCTCTACTGGCTCGGCCAGGCCCAGCTCGCCCAGGGTGACCTGGACGGGGCCGCCGCGGCGTTCGACGAGGTGCTGAGCCTCTCGCCGCCGTCGTCCGGGGTGGCACACGCGTACGCGCTGCACGGCCTGGGCGACCTGGCTCTGGCCCAGGGGGACGCGGTCGAGGCGCGGGCGCTGCTCGCCGACGCCGCGGTGTTCGCCCGCGAGGGCTCGGACGCCGGTCTCGAGGCGCGGGTCGTGCTGTCGCTGGCCGCCGCGTCGGCGTCGCTCGGACTCGACGCCGACCGGGTGGACATCCTGCGGGGCGGTTCCTACGGCGGCTCGGCCAAGCTGGCGATCCGGGTGCAGGCGGAGCTGGCCGACGCGTACGCCCGCCTGGGTGACGCGAAAGCGGCGCGGGAGGCCCGCGAGAGGGTCGCCGAGCTGTATGACCGGGGAGACGTGCCGGCGTCGGACCGCCTGGCCCTCCCTTAATGTCTTGTTGACACGAAGGCCCTGGGAGGGTTAGTGTCATTTCGACAGTAAGGTTCGTGCTCCGACCGGGACGTACGACCGGGAAGCGTGCGGGCCGCGCTGTCGAAAAGCGCGCAGTGGCACCCGCGAGGAGGCCGGCCAGCCTCCAGCGCCGCCGTTCGGCCGGACCAGGCGATCGCGGGTGCCGTCCACCAGCCAACCGCAACCTTTCGTGAAGGGAAAGGTCATGCGCGCACGTCGTCGTTATGTTCTCGCGTCCCTCGTGGCGGCCATCGCGGTCGCTCTGAGCAGCCAGTTCGGCGCCGCCCCGGCGTCCGCCGCGCCGGCGATCCACTGCCCGGGCAGTACGACCTGGGACGACCTCCTGCACCGCTGCGTCTGACATCGAACCGGATGGCGGCACCCGCTCGGGTGCCGCCATCTTGACCTCGCCCCAAGGGCAGGCCCCAGACTTGCCGGCATGCCCGTGAAGCTTCTCCTGGCGGGCGAGTTCGGGGCGGCGGCCCGGCTCTCGCCCAAGGCCCTGCGCCTCTACGCCGAACAGGGCCTGCTGCTGCCGGCCGAGACCGACCCCGCGACCGGCTACCGCTACTACGACCCGGGACAGCTTCCCCGGGCGCGGCTGATCGGGCGGCTGCGCTCGCTCGGGCTGCCGCTGGCCCGCATCGCCTACCTGGTCGAGCTCAGCCCGGCCGCCTGCGCGCTGGAACTGCGCGGCTGGTTGCGGGCCTCCCGCGACCGTCTCGACGAGCGGGCGGCGGTCATCGAGGCGCTCGAGGAGGGTCCGCCGCCGGCGCTCGTCGCCGCGGTCCGGCTGCGGCAGGTGCCGGCGCGCAAGGTCGTGAGCCGGGCCCGCCAGATCGACTCGACCCGGCTGGAAGAACACATCCGCACGTCCGAACGCGACATCCGCGAGCACCTCGGCCCGTCCGCCGAACCCCGCCTGACCTTCTTCGAAGACCTGGTCACCCCGGACAAGGCGGGAATGGTCGAGGTGGCGGTGCCGTGCACCGGCCCGGTCGAGCCGGTGGCCGACCTGCGCATCCGCCTGGTGCCCGCGCACACCGCGGCCTGGCTGGCGGTCCCGCCCGACTACGAGGACGGGCCCCCGGTCCTGCGGGTCTACGACGCCATCGAAAGCTGGATCGACCACCACCCCGGCCTGCGCACGGCCGGCCACTCCTACGAGACGGCACCGGGCAGCGGGGCGCGGTTCGACGTCTCGTACCCGGTCACGGAGGTCAAATGACGCGCCACGTTCCCTACGTCGGCAACGGTCCCTACTGCTACGGCAACTCGTTCGCGATGCTGCTGGGCCCGCGGTCGCCGTCGACCGCGGTCATCGAGGTGGCCTCCGCCGGGCCGTTCGGCATGCAGCTGATCGGCGGCACGACGGCGTTCTTCGACGCGTACGGCTGGAACCCCGACATCGGCTGCGAACGCGCCCTCGCGGCCATCGGCTGGACGTCGGCGAAGACGAGCGGCGGCACCCCGGAGGAGGCACTCGACCGCCTGCGCACGGCGGTCGCCGACGGCCCGGTCTTCGTCGGGCCGCTCGAGATGGGCCACCTGCGCCACCAGCCCGACATGACCGGCCCGATCGGCGCCGACCACTTCGTGGTGGCCCTCGAGGTCGACGACGAACGCGTGCTGATCCACGACCCGCACGGCTTCCCGTACGCCGAGGTGCCGCTCGCCGACTTCCTGGCCGCGTGGCAGGCCGACACGCTGTCCTACGGCGACCCGTACACGATGCGTACCGCCTTTGCACAGGTCGCGGAGGTGTCCGACGCCGACGCGATCCGCTCGGTGATCCCGGCCGCCCGCGACTACCTGGCCCTGGTGACCGACGAGAAAATGCCGGAAGGCAGCCTGGGCAACGCTGACGCCGCCCACCGCGTCGCCGACCTGATCGAGGCCGGCGCCGCCAACGGCCTCCGCGAGGAATTCATCTACTTCGCCGTCCGCGTCGGCGCCCGCCGCCTTGACGACACCGCCACCTGCCTCGCCATGGCCGGCTATCCCGCGGCCGCGGCGGTCGCGGAGCTGCAGGCGCGGCTGGTCGGCTCGTTGCAGCGGCCACTCGTCGACCGCGACTTTGCCACGGCGGCGGCCGCCCTCCGCGAACTGGCGCCGACCTACGAGCGATTGCGGGAGGCGCTGGGCTGACGTTCGGCCGTCTCGTCGGCTGCGGTCCACGTTGGACGCCGGGCTGGTCTCTGTTTCGCTTACGCTGAGTTGATGGGGGTATAGGAGCGTCCAGCCAGAAATGCTTTCGGCCGGCAAGGTATCTGATGATCCCGTTGGCCGTTTCGGTTTGGCATGAGCGACACGCCGGTGGGGCTGACATTTCCCGGTCCGAATGCGGGAAAATAGCTTATGGCGCAGCTCGAGTTCTTTTCCCGGTCGCAAGTGGCGTCGTGGCGGGACCGGACCGCGTCACCCAATTATTCGCCCGGGGCTGATCGGTTTCGTCGGGAGCATGAGCGGCATCGTGAATGGGGTTTGCGGCAGCGGCATGGTCGCCGGGCGATGAACATCCGTCTGCACGGTGACGTCGCCCCACCGGCCGACCGCACCGGCAGCGGCCGGGCGTCCGAGCCTGTGGCGGTGGTGCCCGAGCCGGCCGATATCGAGCAGTCGCCGGCTCCGGATTCGAGGGGGAACGTTTCCTACGGTCGGGCGCCCACCGGCGCCGGTGGCGGCGAGGGCGATCCGGCCGATGGACCCAATCCGGCCGGAACCGTTGCCGCTGACCGGGTTGGCGCTGACCGGGCTGCCTCCGACGAGGCCGCAGCCGACGAGGCCGCATGTGCTAGTCAGGCCGCATGTGCTGATCGGGTCGGCCTGGCTGATCAGGTCCGATGCCGCGAGCGCCGCATAGGCAGGGCCCAACCCGGCCGGTCAGGCGGCACGATCCGTCGCTGCCGGCGGGCGGTTTGCGCAATGCCGTCGATCAGGTGGCTCCGCCGATCGGGCCGGCCGCGCCGATCGGATCGGGCCGGTCCTCCCGGCCGGCGATGCGGCTTCGGCTCGGCGATCCAGTCGGTGCCGACCGGCGACAGGGCGCCGCCGCTCCGTCCCCGGGAGCGCCGGCCGACCTTAGAGCACCGCGGGGACACCGCCCGCCTGCGGAGTGCAGCCCGGCCCGGATCGATCAGGATTACCCGGCCGTGGTGGCCGGATGGGCCGCGGTGGCCGGATGGGCCGCGGTCGAGACCGCTAAGCCTCCCGAATGCATAACACTATGCCTTCGGGAAGCGTCGAGACAACGGATTTATCCGGGGATTACTGGAGTTTGTCATCAGAAAGCCTCAATCGGCAACCGTATGACCGCCGTCGTCAAATGCGGCCCCATTTTCAGTCCGTGCCGGTAATCATTTCGGGTTGCCTGGCGGGCACAATGCCGTCGACAGCCGGGACGCCGCCGCATTTCCGGCCTTCACCTTCCGTAACCGAGAGCCCCTCAACTGAGCGAAGGACACGGGTCGGAGGAGTGGATTCCTGCGACGACCGTCTCGCGTCGCTGCGGCGGACCTGATCGAACTGTCGGTCCGGGCGGGTCAGGAGGCAGGGAACAGGTCTCGGTGCAGCGGAGTGGTGCGGAAGTCTTCGCTGTGATGAGGGCTGGTCCAGGTCGCCGGTTCAGTGGTGGTGCCGGGGCGGGTGACGGATAGCCGGTAGTCGGGGTGCAGGCCGTCGTTGCTGGTCGTGCGCTCGAAGGTGACGGTGAGGGTGTCGCCTGGCCGGACCGGGAACCCGCCGGGGGACAAGGGGGCGTAGATCGGCGCCCAGCCGCGGGTGTTGCCGGTGAGCGTGTCGATTTCCGGCCTCTGTGGTGCGACCGCGACGCGGGGCCAGAGCATCAGGCCGGTCACGCGCGAGGCTGGGGCTTCGACGGTGAGTTCGACGGTGCTGGTGGCGTCGGGTGCGGGTGGGTCTCTGCGGTGGTCGAAGACGATCGATTCGACTGCCGCGGCGCTGGAGACCGGTAGGGTTTCGGCCGGGCCGCCTAGGCAGAGTCGCAGGTCGAAGGGGTGGCCGACCGCGTTGAAGATCTGTTTCACGTACGGCAGGCTTTCGGTGGCGAGGGCAGCCCGGCGGCCGGACAGGTCGACTGCGGCGGCCCAGGTCTGGATCCGGAACGGGATCCAGGCGCAGTCCGGTGTGCAGAGTCGGTTCCGGGCGTCGCCGAGGGCCGCGATGGCGCCCTCGGCGGAGGCGATGTTGCCGACGATTTCCGAGATGCAGACCTGGGCCGGTTCCGGCAGGACTACCTCGGTGGACAGTTCCTCGAGGACCGTGATCCGGTTGGTGAGACCGGCGGCCGCGACCGCCTGGCGCGCTCGGTCGGCGACTTCGGGTTGCTGCTCGACCGCGAAGACGTGCCGGGCGCCCGCGCGGGCGGCGTGGACGGCCCAGAGCGCGTCGCGGCCGGTGCCGACATCGAGGACGGTTTTGCCCCGGGCGGCGTCGTCGATGGCGTCGCGGTAGGCGCGGAGCCGGTCGTCCGGCCGGTCGAAGCCGTCGTAGACGAGGTCGTCGTAGACCGGGTATTCGCCCATCGACGGGAACAGCGGAAACGGCAGGTCGCGCGCCGGCAGCGCCCGAACTGCCAGCTCGTGGTCGCCGATGGCGATCGATACGGTCCGCGCAGCAGTCACTGCCAGATCATCCGCCAGGCCGGCGGTCAGCCGGCAAGGGTGCGGGCCAGGCGGGTGGCCTCGGTGACCAGGCGGGTCCGGCCGGGATGGGCGGCGAGGGTGGCCACCTCGGGCAGGTCGGCGTGGGCGCCGATGGTGGCCGCCGTGGAGGCGGCGAGGGCCAGCAGCTCGGGGGTAGCCTGCGGCGGGCGGTCCATCCGCAGGAGCACGGGTACGAGGGTGCGCGCGATCGCCCACACGACGTGGGGTGCGCCGTCGCGGCTCGCCTCGTTCAGCGCCGGGACGATGCGTCCGAGCACGACGCTTCCGGCCGTCAGCAGCTGGCCGAGTTCGCGGCCGACCAGCTGGGCGTCGAGCCCGCCGGTCGCGGACAGGTGCAGCAGGGCGTCGACCGCCGGCCGGCGGTCCGGTTCATAGCGGGCGGCCAGCCCGTAGGTCAGGCAGAGCGCCATCGCCGGTCCGAAGGGGCCGGCCGCGCGGGCGAGAGCGGGCAGCACCTCGGCAACCCCGTGCTGGTCCTGGTCGGCGGCCGGCGCGAGAAACGGCTGGACGTGCGCGGCGACGACCTCCCGGTGTCCGGGCAGGACCATCGGCCAGCCGGCCATGGCGGGCGGCTCGTCGACCGGCCGGACCTGTGGACGATGGCCGGAAATTGTCATACCGGGCTGGTTAAGTTGCTCCCCACCCAACCGGGGTGGGGGTTGGGTGCGGCCCGCGCGCTCCCCACTCGGCCGGGAGGCGGGCGGGGTGAGATCCGCGTGCTGCGCGCTTGGCCGGGATGCGGGCGGGGTGAGGTCCGCGTGCTGCGCGCTTGGCCGGGACGCGGGCGGGGTGAGATCCGCGTGCTGCGCGCCTGGCCGGGACGGGGCCAGGTCCGCGTTGTCCCTGCCCGCCCGGAGTTGAGGTCGGGCGACGGTCGCGCGCTTCCTGCCCGCCCGCGGCGGAAGGTGGGTGGGGGCCGCCTGCGCGACCGACGGGTCGACCGGGAACGCGGGTGGGGGCAGCTCGCCGCTCGGCAGTGACAGGCACGGGAGGGTGGCCAGGCGGCGTACGGGCGGGCCGCGGAGCACGGTCACGGTGACGGGCGGCGGGTCGGGGAGGCCGCCTTCGCGCAGCCACGTGGCGAAGCGGCGGCCGGCCGGGGAGGACAGGCGGGCGGCGGCCGTGGTCACGGCGGCGTCGACCCGGCGGGGGAGGCGTAGGAGGGCCTGGGCCAGGTCCAGGGGGCCGGGCTGCCAGCCGTCGGCGTCGGCCGCGGCCAGGCGGAACAGGATGCGCGCCGGGTCGACGTGGCCGTCGGTGACGGACGGGAAGGCGAGCAGGAACGGTGGCGGGTGGCCGGCTTCGAACTGGGCCAGCAGCTCGGCGATCCGGGCGCCGAGTAGGCCCAGCGGGCCGTCGGACGGGGCCAGGGCGGCCAGCAGCGGGAGCAGCGGAGCGGCCGTGTCGGGGGAGAGGGCCGCGGTCTCGACCAGGCCGGCCAGCGCGCGTTCCAGATCCAGGGGACCGAGCGGAGCGGACAGGTCCGGCGGGGCGGCGGGCGGCGGCATCGGTGCCGGGGCGTACGGCTTGGGGGCCGGAGCGAACGACGGCGCGCACGGCGCGGCAGCCAGGCCGAGGGCTTCCGAGGCCTGGCGTCGGAGGTCGCCGGAGAGGGACGGCAGCTGGGCGCGCAGCACGCCGGGGCCGGCCGGGTGGGCGGTGAGCAGCCGCAGTGCCTGCTCGGCGAGGTCGGCCCGGGGGTTGGACAGGCCCGTCGCGGCGGCGGTGAGCAGTTGCGGCGCCGCTTCGGGATGGCGCGACAGGGCCTGGTCGAGCCAGGACAGCTGGGCGCGGACCAGCTTCCTGTCGGGCCGCATCAGCACGGCCGAGCTGACTGCGGCCAGCGTGGACGGGTCCAGGCGGCCGGCGTCGTCGAGCAGGCGCAGGGAGTCCTGGCCGACCGTGGCGAGCGCCGGCGGCGAGTCCAGGAGGGCCCGGTAGTCCGCGGTGTGGGCGGTGCGCTCGGCCGGCGCCGGGTCGAGCAGGCGGTGGATTTCGAGCATCGGGCGCAGGGCGCTCGGCTTGCCGCCCTCGCGCAGGCGGTGCAGCACCAGCCGGATCAGCGACGCGCGGTCGATGCGGCCGGCGGCGGCCAGGCTCAGCAGGGCGGGCGGCCAGGCGTCGTCGAGGGAGGTTCCGAGGCCGGGGAGTTCGAAGACGGCGGGCAGCAGGGTGTCGAGCCAGGGGTCGGCGGCCAGGCGGTCGCTCAGGGTGTGTGGCTCCGACGAGGACAGCGCGCGGATCCAGCCGGCCACCACGCCGGGGGTGGCGGGCGGTGGTACCTCGGCCGCCCGCAGCACGGCGGCGGTGAGGGGCCAGTCGAGGTCGCGGGGGCGGAGGCGGGTGGCCAGGCCGTTCGCCACGGCGGGGAGGGACGGGCGCCCGGGGGCGGAGAGCACCCGGACCACGGCGGCGACGGTCGGGCCGGGTGCCGGGCTCGGGAATCGGGGCGCCCGCAGCCAGGAGACGATCTGGGCGGCCCGGGGAAGGCAGGCCGCACCGGCCACCCGCAAGGCCTCCGGCGACACGGAAGGCGAGGCGGACGGCGAAGCGGAAGGCGGCACGGAAGGCGAGGCGGAAGGCGGCACGGCAGGCCAGGCGGAAGCCGGCCCGGCAGGCGGCCCGGCAGGCGGCCCGGCAGGCGGCCCGGCAGGCGGCCCGGCAGGCGGCCCGGCAGGCGGCCCGGCAGGCGGCCCGGCAGGCGGCCCGGGCATGTCACGCAGAGCGGGAACGAGCGCCCGCCGCGACTTCTCGTCCAACCGCAGCAAGGCGTCGGCGACCGCGGGTCCGTCGGCGCCGGCGATCAGGCGGAGCAGATCGCCCATGATCGGACCGTACCCGGGGCGCCGCGCACACAGGGGCGTTTCCCGCAGTTAGGGTCGGCCCGTGGGAGCGGAGTATCGAATCGACCCGGAGGCCGGCGAGTGGCGGATCGTGGCGCCCGAGCGGGCCGCCCGTCCGAGCGACATCGCCGGCGGCGGCGAGACGGAGTGCCCGTTCGACCCCGGCCACGAGCACATGACGATGCCCGAGGTGCTTCGGGTCCCGGCCGGCCGGTCCGAGCCGTGGCGGGTGCGGGTGGTGCCCAACCGCTATCCGGTGCTCGCCGCGACCGGGGACTGGCCGGCCGCGACCGGCCTGCACGAGGTCGTCATCGAGTCGCCCAACCACGACGGTGAGCTGCGCGACGCGACCGCGGGGGAGACGCTCGAGGTGCTGACCGCGATGCGCGAGCGCTGCCGCGCCATCCGGGACGGGCGGCGCCCGGCCGCGATCGTCGTGTTCCGTAACCACGGCGCGGCCGCCGGCACCTCGCTGCGGCACCCGCACAGCCAGATCGTCGCCCTCGACCAGGCCCCGCCCGGCCTGGTCGCCCGGTGGGACCGGGTGCGGGAGTTCCACGAGCGGACCGGCCGCCGCCTGCACGACGATCAGGCGGCCCGGGAGCGCGCCGAGCAGGTCCGGGTCGTCCACGACGGCGACGGCCTGCTGGTCTATCAGCCGCGCGCCGCCGCGGTCGGCCACGAGACGGTGCTGCTGCCCGACGACGACGCGGCCGGCCTCGCCGACGCCTCCGACGAGGCCTTGAAAACCATGGCGGGCATGCTCCCGGCGGTCGCCTCCGCGCTCGCCGCCGTACGCGACGACCCGGCGTACAACCTGGTCGTCCACGCCGGCCCGGCCACCGACCCGGACGCCGCCCGCTGGTACCGCTGGCACATCGGCCTCTACCCGCGGGTGGGCCGCCGCGCCGGGCTCGAGATCGCGACCGGCCTGGGCGTGAACCCGGCCGTCCCCGAGCAGACCGCCCCGGTGCTGCGGGCGGCGCTCAGGTCCGCAAGGCGTGCGCCATCGTCGTCTGTTCCTCCAGCACCTCGTTGATGCGGGTCTGCACGCCGTCCAGCTGACCGATCGTCTCGCTGGTCGACCGGATGCCGCCGGACACCGACTCGGCGCTCGCCTGCAGCGCGGTGATCTGCTCGGAGACCCGCTTGGTGGCGTCCGCGGTCTCCCGGGCCAGTTCCTTGACCTCGCCCGCGACGACCGCGAACCCCTTGCCGAGCTCGCCGGCCCGGGCCGCCTCGATGGTCGCGTTGAGCGCGAGCAGGTTGGTCTGGTCGGCGATCGACGAGATGATCTGGATGACGTCGCCGATCGCGTTGGAGGCGTCGCCGAGGGCGGAAACGTCGCCGCTCATCGCCGAGGCCCGGCCGACCGCCTCGCCGGCCACCCGGGTCGCCTCGCCGGTCGCCGTGTGCAGCCGGTCGACCGTGTCGAGCAGCGACCGGGCGTTCGTGGCCGAGTGCTCGGCGCTGCGGACGATGTCGAGGCGCTGCGACACCAGCTGCTGCACGTTGCGCAGCGCGGAGGCGCGGGACTCGCTGAGGTCGACGTACTCGGTGGTGAAGAAGTCCATCGTGCCGATGATCCGGTCGCCGCTGACGACCGGGAAGCAGACGCCGGAGCGGACGCCGGCCCGTTGCGCGGCCGGGGCGCGTACGCAGTCGGTGAGCTCGCCGATGTCGCGCACGAAGACCAGGTCGCGGGCCCGCCAGACCCGGCCGGAGAGGCCGACGCCCTCGGCGAAGGTCGCGGCCAGGGTGACCTTGCGGAACTCCTCGCCGGCGGTGCCCGACTCGGTGCGGAACCGCAGGACGTTCTCGTCCTCGTCGACCTGCCAGAACGACCCGTACGCCCAGTGGAACGCCGTGCGCACCGCGTCGAGGGCCGCCTGCACCGCGACCTGCGAGTCGCTGGTGTGCCCGAGCGCGCTGACGACCGCGGTCACCGCGAGCCGGTCGTCGGCCAGCTGCCGGGTGGTGTGCGCGGCGAGCGCGGCCAGCCGGATCTGCTCGCCGAGCCGGGAGATCGCGGTCCACTTGCTCAGCTGGGCCGCGTCCGGGGTGGTCAGATTGTGGGTGTAGTACTCCAGGATCGCGACGACCCGGGTGCCCCGCTCGGTCGGCACGGCCGCCCCGAACCGGCAGCCGCCCCGGATCGCGGCGGCCAGGCGCGGGTCGGTTCCCGGGTCGCGCTCGTCGGCGTAGGCCGGCCTCCCGGTCCGCAGCGCCTCCTGCACCAGCGGCGACGGGCCGGTGCCGAGGGTGGCCGCGAGCTTCCCGGCGGCGAACTCGAGATGCGCCGACGGGCCGTCGACGAGCCAGACGGCGATGTATTCGAGACCGTAGAACTCGACGTAGGTGGAGGCGTAGACGCGCCAGGAGTGAGCGTCGTCGGTGACACCCTCGAGGTTGCCGGCCAGTTCGTGCAGCGCCTCGATGTCGCGGGGCACGGCGAGCGCGGGCGGCGGCGCGGCGACCACGCGGTCTCGGAACAGACCCATGACGACAATCTACGGAGTGGTATTCACGTTCTACCGCGCAATTGGTAGAAAGCCTCATGGGTGACTACCGGCAGGCGTACGCGCGCAGCATGGACGACCCGGAAGGCTTCTGGCGGGAGGCGGCCGCCGCGATCGCGTGGACCCGGGCGCCGGAGCGGATTCTCGACGATTCGGCGGCCCCGATCTACCGGTGGTACCCGGACGCCGAGCTGAACACCTCCTACAACACGCTCGACCGGCACGTGGCGGACGGGCGCGGCGACCGGACGGCGCTGATCTACGACAGCCCGGTGACGGGAGTCGTCCGGGCGTACACCTACCGGGAGTTGCGGGAGGCCGTCGCCCTGTTCGCCGGAGCCCTGCGCAGGCTCGGTGTCGCCAAGGGCGACCGGGTCGTGCTCTACATGGCGATGGTGCCCGAGACGGTGATCGCGATGCTGGCCTGCGCGCGGCTCGGCGCCGTGCACTCGGTGGTGTTCGGCGGCTTCGGCGCCCGTGAGCTGGCGGCCCGCATCGACGACGCCCGGCCGAAGGTGATCGTGGCGACCTCGTGCGGGGTGGAGGCCGGCCGGGTGGTGCCCTACCAGCCGATGCTCGACGCGGCTTTGAGCATGACCGGCCATCGCGTGGACCGGACCGTCGTCGTGCAGCGTCCCCAGCATCCGTCCGACCTGGTCGAGGGCCGCGACCTGACCTGGGAGGAGGCCCTGGAGGGCGCTTCCCCGGCCGACTGCGTGCCGGTGAAGGCGACCGATCCGCTGTACATCCTGTACACCTCGGGCACGACCGGCCGGCCCAAGGGCGTGGTGCGCGACAACGGCGGTCACGCGGTCGCGCTGCGCTGGTCGATGGAGGCGATCTTCGCGACCGGGCCGGACGACGTGTTCTGGGCCGCCTCAGACGTCGGCTGGGTGGTCGGCCACTCCTACATCGTCTATGCGCCGCTGCTCACCGGGGCGACGACCGTCCTCTACGAGGGCAAACCGGTCGGCACCCCCGACGCCGGCGCGTTCTGGCGGGTCGCCGAGCAGCACCGGGTCACCGCGATGTTCACCGCGCCGACCGCGATCCGCGCGATCAGGAAGGAGGACCCGGCCGGTCGTCTCGCCGCGGGCCGCGATCTCGAAAGCCTGCGGCTGCTGTTCCTGGCCGGCGAGCGGCTCGACCCGCAGACCTACGAGTGGGCCGGCGATCTGCTCGGCGTCCCGGTCGTCGACAACTGGTGGCAGACCGAGACCGGCTGGCCGATCGCGGCGAATCCGCGCGGCCTCGACGATCTGCCGACCAAGGCCGGGTCACCCTCGCTGCCTTCGCCCGGCTTTCGCGTACGCGTCGTCGACGCCACCGGCGGCGACGTGCCGACGGGGGAGGACGGGTCGATCGTCCTCGGCCTGCCCCTGCCACCGGGCTGCCTGCCGACGCTGTGGCAGGACGACGAACGCTACGTCCGCTCGTACCTGTCGGCCTTCCCCGGCCACTACCTGACCGGCGACGGCGGCCGGTTCGACGCCGACGGTTACCTGTACGTCATGGGCCGCACCGACGACGTCGTCAACGTGGCCGGGCACCGGCTGTCGACCGGCGCGATGGAGGAGGTGCTGGCCGGGCACCCGGCGGTGGCCGAGTGCGCGGTGATCGGGGTGGGCGATCCGCTGAAGGGCCAGGTCCCGCGCGGCTTCGTGGTCCTCAAGGCCGGCGCCGCCTCCGCCGGCCTGGAGGGGGAGCTGGTGGCGCTGGTCCGCGCCCAGATCGGGGCGGTCGCCTCGCTGCGGCGGGTCGACGTGGTGGCGGGGCTGCCGAAGACCCGGTCCGGGAAGATCCTGCGGCGCACGATGCGGGCGATCGCCGACGGGCGCGACGAGGCGGTGCCGTCCACGATCGAGGATCCGTCCGTCCTCGATGCTCTGCGGCCTGTGTTGCGATCCTGACAATTCACCGACTTGGGGGTACTTGTCCGGCTCGATGCCCCGTACGGTGCTCGCCATGATTGCAGAGGCGGCGTCCACTCGTAGAAGATCGAGCCGGGGCGGGCTGGCCCGCCTGTTCCGGCCGAGCGCGGCCGGCCGGCTGGCCGGCGACAAGATCCAGCGCGGCGTGCTGACCGTGACGATCGTGCTGCTGGTCGCGATGGTCGCGGTGGCCGTCCTTCTCGGACTGTTCAGTCACGACGGTGGCGCCGGGGTGACGTCGTTCGTGCTGTTCGCGGCGGCCGCCGCGGCCGGGGCCGGGCTCGGCTTCCTGTTCGGGCTGCCGCGGGCCCGGGTCTCCGACCTGACCGCCGACGGGTCGGCCGACGGCCCACCGGTGCCGGCCAAGGCGAGCACGTACTACCTGACCAACTCCAACCTGATCAAGGTGTCGGACTGGCTGACCACGATCGTGATCGGTCTCGGCCTGGTCAACCTGGGCAAGCTGGTGCCGGCGATCCGGTCGCTGTCGCATGCCCTCGAGGCTCCGCTCGGCAGCGCGCCCTACTCCGGGGCGATCGGCGTCGCGGTGCTGATCGTCGGGCTGCTGGCCGGGTTCATCCTCGACTACCTGTGGACCAGCATCCGGGTGCGCGAGCTGCTGGAGGAGTCCGAGCGGCAGAGCGAGGAGCACGTGCCCGAGCTGCGCAACCGCACGCTCGCCGAGGCCCGCGAGGAGGTCGCCGACAGGCAGCTCACGCTGGTCGTGCCGCCCGGCACCCCGGAGGACTCGAAGGTGGTCGAGCAGACGCTGCCGCCGGGCACCGCGGTCCCGCCCGGCACCGGCCTGACCGTCACCATGCTGGCCCCCGCGCCCGCGCCGGTTCCCCGCGACGACACCGACTCGACCCAGCGGCTCAAGCTGTCGTGAGCTCCTCCAGCGCCGCCGCGAAGACCTCGTGGTGGCGCTGGACGTCGTCGAGGGTGGTGGCCGGCGACATCAGGGCCATGTTGTGGAACGGGGTCAGCAGGATGCCCCGGTTGGCCAGGTAGGTGTGGAGGAAGTCCTCCAGCTCGGGGTCGGCGCTCGCGGCCGATGCGGTGCCGTCGACCGGGGCCGGGTTCGCGAAGCGGTACTCGACGCGGGCGCCGAGCTGGGACACCGACCACGGCAGCGCGTACGTCTCGAGGAGCTTGCGGAGTCCCTCCGCGAAGGCCGTCGCCGTGCTGATCATGACGCCGAAGGCGGCGTCGGTCAGCACCTGTTCCAGGGTGGCGCGCGCGGCGGCCATCGAGACCGGGTTGCCGGCGAGCGTGCCGCCGACGCCGCCCATGTCGACGAGGTCGAGGTCGTCGCGGCCGAGCAGCGTGGCGGCGAGGTCCTCGCTGAGGCCGTAGGCGCCGATCGGGATGCCGCCGGCGATCGCCTTGCCGATGGTCACGACGTCCGGGTCGAGGCCCCAGGCCCGCGTCGCGCCGCCGGGGCCGGCCGAGAACGTGTGGGTCTCGTCGTTGATCAGGTAGGTCCCGTATTTCCGGGTGAGGGCGCGCACGCCGTCGAGGTAGCCCGGCCGCGGCAGCACGATGCCGATGTTGGTGAGCGCGGGTTCCATGAGGACCGCGGCGACGTCGCGGTTCCTCAGCTCGCGCTCGAGGCCTTCCAGGTCGTTGAACTCGGCGACCCGGCTGGTCTGGGTCACGTCGGCCGGGGCGCCCACGTTGCCCTCGCGGCTCATGCCCTCGCCGCCGGGGCCGACGACGATCAGCGACTCGTCGACCGAGCCGTGGTAGCAGTAGCTGTTGAACAGGATCCTCGGGCGCCCGCTGACCGCCCGGAGCAGGCGGATCGCCCACCGGTTGGCGTCGGTCGCGGTGAGCGCGAAACTCCACTGCGGCAACCCGAACCGGCGGCTCAACTCGGCCCCGACCAGCGCCGCGTCCTCGGTCGGCAGCATCGTGGTGAGGCCGTTCTCCAGCTGCCGGCGCACGGCCTCGGCGACCGGGCCCGGCGAGTGGCCGGCCATCGCGCCGGTGTCGCCCAGGCAGAAGTCGACGTACTCGTGGCCGTCGAGGTCGGTGATCCGCGCGCCGCGGGCGCCGGCGGCGTAGAGCGGGAAACCGGCCGCGGCCTTGTTCATCCAGGTCATCGGCACCCGGCCGAAGAGGTGCCCGGCGCCCGCGTAGGCGGCGGCCGACTTCGGGTTGCGCTCGGCGAACGCCGCGCGCTCGCGCGCCGCGAGCGCCCCCAGCCGTACGCGATCGACTCCGGATTCCGTCGTCATGGCGCGACGCTACCAACGAAGTCTTCTCTTAGCGAGGGTCGGACAACCGAATCCGCAGACCATTGATTCGCCGCGTATCTCGGGTCTACGGTTCGACCACGGGTGATGATCAGGAGGCGTCGATGTCTTCAGGGGATGTGGTCGGTCCGGTCGACGCCACGGTGGTGCCCCGCTTCGCCGGGCCGCCGACCTTCGCCCGGCTGCCCGCCCTGACCGGCGTCGAGTCGGCCGACGTCGTGATCGCCGGGGTGCCGTTCGACGCCGGGGTCAGCTACCGGCCGGGCGCCCGGTTCGGTCCCGCCCACATCCGCCAGTCGTCGCGGCTGCTGCGGCCCTACAACCCGGCGCTCGGCGTCTCCCCGTTCGGCGTGCGGCAGGTGGCCGACGCGGGTGACATCGCGTGCAATCCGTTCGACATCCCGGCCGCGATCGGGCAGATCGAGGCGGCCGCCTCCCAGCTGCTCCAGGGCGGCCGCCGGCTGCTGGCGCTCGGCGGCGACCACACCGTCGCGCTGCCGCTGCTGCGGGCGGTCCACGCCGTGCACGGGCCGGTCGCGGTGCTGCACTTCGACGCGCATCTGGACACCTGGGACACGTACTTCGGTGAGCCGTACACCCACGGCACGCCGTTCCGCCGGGCCGCCGAGGAGCGCCTGCTCGACCCGCTGCGCAGCGTGCACGTGGGGATCCGCGGCCCGCTCTACTCGGACACCGACCTCGGCGACAGCGAACGCCTCGGGTTCATGGCGATCCACTGCGCCGACATCGAGCGGGACGGCCTGGCCGCCGCGATCACCCGGATGACCGCCCGCCTCGGTTCCGCTCCGGTGTACGTCTCGGTCGACATCGACGTGCTCGACCCGGCGTTCGCGCCCGGCACCGGCACGCCCGAGGCGGGCGGCATGACCAGCCGCGAACTGCTGGCCGTGCTGCGCACCCTGTCCAACGTCGTCGGCGCCGACATCGTCGAGGTGGCGCCGGCCTACGACCACGCCGAGATCACCGGGATCGCGGCCGCGCATGTCGCATACGAGCTGCTGAGTGTGATGGCCAAGGAGGCGTGATCATGGCGTCGATCGCCGGGGTCGAGGTACGGTCCATCGACTACGTGCCGCTGGACGAACGGCACGGCAAGGTGTGGAGCCAGGGCCCGCTCTGGTTCATGAGCAACGCCCAGATCGCCACCCTGGCGGTCGGCACGTTCTCGGCGATCGGCGGCGGCAACCTGATCTGGTCGCTGCTCGCGATCATCCTGGGCGCGCTGCTCGGCACGTTCTTCATGGCGTTCCACGCCGCCCAGGGCCCGCAACTCGGCCTGCCCCAGATGATCCAGTCGCGGCCGCAGTTCGGCTACGTCGGCGCGCTGCTCGTCTGGGCGTTCGCCTACCTGCAGTACGCCGGGTTCAACATCTTCAACACGATCCTGGCCGGCGACGCGCTGCACACCACCGTCCACGGCCCGGCCAAGCTCTGGATCGTCATCGCGACCGTGCTCGCCGCGGTCGTCGCCCTGGTCGGCTACGACCTCATCCACTCGGTCGAGCGCTGGCTGTCCGGCGGCTTCCTGGTCATCTTCGGCATCCTCACCGTCGCGGTGTTCCTGCTGCCGTTCCCGGCCGGCTCGTTCGACCTCGGCGGCTTCCACGCGACCCCGTTCCTGGTGCAGTTCGGGGCGGTCGCCGGCTACCAGATCAGCTGGGCCATCTACGTGTCCGACTACTCGCGCTACCTGCCCCCGACGGTCGGCATCAAGCGCACCTTCCTGTGGACGTACTTCGGCTCCGCCCTCGGCGGCATCTGGCTGATGTGCCTGGGCGCCGCGCTCGCCTCCTGGGCCGGCGACAAGTTCGACACGATCAGCTCGCTCCAGCAGGCCGGCGACCGCGTGTTCCACGGCTTCGGCGGCGTGGTGCTGGTCTTCGCCATGCTCGGCCTGGTCTCGGTGACCGCCCTCAACATGTACGGCGGCTCCCTCACGCTGATCTCGGCCGCCGACTCGTTCCGCAGCGTCCGCCCGACCAGCACCGTCCGCATCGTCACGATCGTGTTCACGGCGGCGCTCTCGCTGGTGCCCGCCCTGCTGATCGGCGCCGACTTCCTGACCAACTTCGAGGACTTCCTGCTGCTCGTCCTCTACCTGTTCGTCCCGTGGACCGCGGTCAACCTGGTCGACTACTACGTCGTCCGGCGGGGCCACTACGCGATCGCCGAGATCTTCAACCCGCGCGGCCTCTACGGCCGCTGGGGCTGGCGGGGCATCCTCAGCTACCTGGTCGGCTTCGGCGCGATGCTGCCGTTCCTGAGCACCAGCAAATACACCGGATTCGTGGCGAGCGCGATGGGCGGCGCCGACATCTCGTTCTTCGTCGGCCTGCCCGTCGCCGGCGTCCTCTACTGGCTGCTCGCCCGCACCATCGACGTCGAGTCGGAGATCGTCGTCGCCGACCGGGAGGCGGCCGAGCTGGAACACCTCGCCGACGCCCACGCCCGGCCCCAGGAGTGAGCGCCGACGCCTTCTCGCTGGCCGCCTCACTGCGCGCCGGGGAGGTCTCGGCGGTCGCGGCCGCCTCGGCGTCGCTGGAGGCGATCTCCCGTCACCAGCCCGATCTCAACGCGATGACCGAGGTCCTCGCGTCGTCGGCGCTCGCCGCGGCCGCGGCCTCGGACGCCCGCCTCGCGCGGGGCGCGGGCGGCCCCCTCGAAGGCGTTCCGGTCACGGTGAAGGACCACATCTGGCTGGCGGCCGTACGCGCGACGAACGGGTCCCGGGCCTACGCCGACTTCGTCCCGCCCGACGACTGCGTAGCCGTGCGGCGGCTGCGCGACGCCGGGGCCGTGATCGTCGGCAAGACCAACAATCCCGAGTTCTGCTACCGGGGCATCACCGACAACCTGGTCTTCGGCCTGACCCGCAATCCGCGCGACCTCTCCCGCACGCCCGGCGGCTCGAGCGGGGGAGCGGGCGCCTCGGTCGCGGCCGGGCTGACCCACCTGGCGCTCGGCACCGACGGCGGCGGCTCGATCCGCATCCCGGCCTCATTCTGCGGGGTGGTCGGCCACAAGCCGTCGTTCGGCCTGGTGCCGAAGGAGCCGGGCTTCAAGGGCTGGAAGTCGCTGTCGGTGGACGGGCCGCTGGCGACCTCGGTCCGCGACGCCGCATTGATGCTGTCGGTGATCGCCGGCCCGTCCGCCCTGGACGACACAACAGTTCCCGTCGACGTGGGTGACGTCGTCGGGGCCGCCATCTCGCCCGGCTCGCTGACCGGCCTGCGCATCGCCTACTCGGCCGACCTCGGCTTCGCGCCCGTCGACGCCTCGGTGCGCGCCGCGTTCGCCACGGCGGTCTCCGTGCTGGCGTCGCTGGGGGCGACGATGATCCCGGCCGCGCCCCCGCCGGCGGACCCGACCGCGCTCTGGAACACCTTTGCGCTGGCCGAGGGCTACGCGTCCGAGGGGCCGCTGTTGGACTCGTGGCGTTCGCACATGTCCGACGGGACGGCCGCGATCGTGGAGGCCGGAGCCTCGATCTCCGCCGGGACCTACGTGGACGCCCTGCACGAGCGCAATGCCTACTCGGCGGCCTGGGCCCGCTTCTTCGCCTCCTTCGACGTGCTGGTCACGCCGACCATGCAGATGACCGCGTTCCCGGTCGGCCGGTTGCGCCCGGACACCATCGAGGGGCGCCCGGTCGACCCGTTCTTCGACGACTGGTGCACCCTCTGCCTCCCGGCCAACCTGGCCGGGCTTCCCGCCACCTCGGTCCCGGCCGGCACCGACGCCGACAACCTCCCGATCGGGCTGCAGGTCATGGGACCCCGCTGGTCCGACGCCCTCACCCTGCGCGTGGCCGCCGCCTTCGAAGCGGCCTCCGCTACGCGGTGATCAGAAGGCCGACGGCGCGGGAAGCGTCGCCGGGGCCGGGGTCGGGCAGCGATTCGCGCAGCTTCAGCCAGGACTCGGAGGGTCTCGCCGGCCGGGTCGCGTCCATCATCGCCGCCATCGGGATCTCGGAGTACAGCGACGGCTCACCCAGTGCCTTCGCCGCGTCGAGGAGCGTGGCGTGCCGGCACACCGCGGTGGCCACCGACAAGCGGTGCTCGGTGCTCACCGCCAGCAGGCAGACCAGGTCGGCGAGGGCCTGCACCGGCCGGTTCCGGGCCGAGTGGACGACGACCCGGGCCATGAGGTCGTAGATCTCGCTGATCTGATCAGGATCCGTGTCCGGCGGCGGCGGGTGGACCACCCACAGCGTGCCGTACCCCGCGGCCGCCCCGACGAGCCAGGTCCGCATCCGGGTCGGCCAGTCCGGGGCCGCCCATCCCAGCCCGTCGTGGATGGCGGAACCGATGGCGTAGCTCTCCTGGGCGTCGGCGTCTCCGATCAGCTGGTAGTAGCTCATCTCCTCGAGAAAACCGCTCCCGATCACCGGTCCCGGTCCGCGCGTGATCGTTGCCGGGTCGACCAGGCCGACGAGGCCGAGCACGGCCTGCCAGCCTTCGCTGTCCAGTCCGCAGCGCCAGAGCATCACGGTCTGCCGCCAGTGGAATTCCACCAGCTCCGGCAACAGGTTGAGCAGGCTCACCTGTCCGCCGGCCGGCTCGCACGCCAGGCGCAGGAGGAACAGGTTGGCGGAATAGGCCGCCATCTCGCGCAGATGGTCGGTGCCGGCGGGCCGGTAACCGGGATGCCCGTGCCCCTTGCCGTCCTGACGGAAGCGGCGGATCAGCGTCTCCAGCACGTCGGCGACATCGGCCCGGTCCCGCTCGCCGAGCCCGGCGATGATCTCGCTCGCGAACTGCTCGATCGGCCGGCGGACGGCCAGGGCCTGATAGGACAGCAGCGCTCGGAGCAGACCGTCGTCCGGCTCGCGCCGCCGCCGCTCCCCGAGCCCGTCGACGATGTCGCGCAGTTCCTCGACCACCCGGCGCGCGATCAGATATTCCCCGAACGTGGCGTGCAGGAACTCGTAGACCCGCTCCGTCCGGTCCAGGCCGGTCGCCTCGGCGGCGTGCACGAAGAAGAACTCGGCCAGCAGCCGCTGCCCGGTGACCTCCGGCCGCTGCGGCGGGGCGTCCGTTCCGGACAGCGCGGCCAGGTCGGTGCCGAGCTCGGCCTCGGTGACGTACTGCCGTCCGCGGTTGAACATGGCCAGGGCCGCGACGGACAGCCGTTCGATCGTCGTCGCCGTCGTCTCGTCGTCACCGGACCGGGTCTTCTTCGCGGCTTCCCGCCGGGCGAAGGTCTGGATCAGCTGCTCGTAGAGGTCGGTGATCTTCATGCCCTCGTCCAGCGGCGGAGTGACCGGATCCGCGGCGTAGATCGTCAGCATCAGCAACAGGAGCGGCTGCGACGCCAGGTGCCTCTGGTGGAGGACGGTCTCGAGCGCCACCCGGCGTACGTTCCCCGACGCGATGCCCGCCTCGTTGGCGGCGTTCCACCGCCGCAGCCACTGCGCCGTGCGGCCCTCGTCGAAGTCGTCGAGCTTCGCCACCGTCAGCTCGCGCGGGGTGCGGACGCGGTCGGCCACGACCGTACGGGAAGTGACCAGGACCGAGACCGGCCGTCCCAGCTCCTCCTCGCGTCTTTGGAAGTCGGCGACCTCCTGCAGGTAGCCGCTGCGGTCCGACGGGCTGGCCTGCAACAACTCGTCGAGCCCGTCGAGCATCACCACCCGCCGGCCCCGGGGCAGCCCGGCCCAGGCGATGCCCTGGTTGGTGGCCAGCCGCAGCCCCTCCTCGATCTGGTCCAGCACCGGCGCGTGGGCACTGACCGCCCGCAACGGCACCCAGGCGACGGTGCAGCCGCGGGCCGACAGGTGAGCGGCCAGCACCTTGGTGAGCATCGACTTCCCGGCGCCCGGATGCCCGAGGATCAGCATCGGCAGCTCCGTCTCCGACGCGGCGTGGACCTCGAGCCGGGCCAGGAGATCGTCGCGTTCGGGCAGATCGCTCCACCAGTTCTCGTCGCCGGCCCGGGTGCCGTCGCTCACCGCGCACAGCCGGTACCCCGGCTCGACGAACAGCTCCTCGATCCGGGGAAAGGTGAGGGCGGTGGCGTCCCGGTCGACGCCGCCCGGCACCACGCGGGCCCGCGGCCGCGCGCGGTTGGCCGCCTCCAGCGACTCCGACACCTGGTGCCGGCCCTCGTCGATCCGCGCGCCGAGCGCGTCGATCCGGCGGCGCGTGGCGGCGTGTTCGCCGAGGTGGGACCAGGCCTGGAACTCGGGCACCGCGGCGGCCAGGTCGATGTAGTGCGACCGGTAGCGCTGCGTCGCGTCCTCGGCCAGCTCGTAGACGTCGAACATCCGGTGACCGTCGAGCCCGGACAAGAGCCGTTGCGTACGGTCGCCGAGCTCGGCCATCCACCCGCGGACGGGGCCGAGGTTCTCGGCGAAGCCACGGTCCGGGCCTGGTGCCGGCACCTCTGTCCGGTAGAGACCCTCCAGCAGTCGGTCGCGCTCGTGCTCCCGGGAGCCGCCGATCAGCGAGCGCTGGTCGTCGCCGGTGAGCGGCGCGGTGACCTGACGGTGCCGCAGCTCCTCGAAGAACGCCGCGGCGACGATCGCCGTGTGCGCCGCGGCGATCAGCTGCTGCCGCTGTTCCCGGCCGGTCGCGCCGTCGATCGTGGGTGACAGCCGGCCGACGACCCGGCGCAGGAGATTGACGGCCTCGCTCTTCTGATCGACCCAGCCCCAGAGCGCGGCGATCGCGCCCGCCGGCGCGAGAGCGGCACCACCGACCGCCGCGACCACGGCGCCGGCCCCGGCGGCCAGGATCAGGCCGCCCAGTGTGGCGTCGAGCTTGTCGATGCCCGGTGTCCCGGCCCGGCCGAGAATCTTGAGCGCGGTCTGGAAGGTCATTGCTGGTTCGCGCCGCACGCGGCGATGGTAGCCAACCCGACGGGCGGAATTCGGGCCCCGAACGGGTGGCACCGGCCGACGCTCGGCCGATCTGGCACCTACAGTCCGTAGGTAACATCTCCGCCATGACGGGCGGGGATGTGGTGCCGGTGCCGGGCATCGTGCTGGCACTCGACGAGGCCGACTACTGCTACGGCCTCGGGCCGATCGCCCTGCGGGTCACCCTGGTCGAGCCGCTCGCGGCCGGCGAGGAATGGCTGCGGATCACCGGCCGCGAGGTGCATCCGGCCGCCGACGGCGGCCTCCGCGAGGTCATGATCCGGCTGGCCGCCGTCCCTCGGGCGACGCGACCTGCGGGCTGGCGCCCGCGGCCCTGAGCAGACGATCCAACATCAGCGGGCCGGCCGGGGCGGTCAGCGACAGCACGACGCGTACGCGCGGGCCCTCGCCCGTCTCCTCCAGGACCTGGCCCGTCGCCGGGTCGACGCCCAGCTTGAGCAGCGGAGCGTCCGCCGGCGTGACGTCACCGACCGCGATCGCCGCCGCGAGCGGATCGTGCAGCGCGATCTCGCGCTCCTCGAACCGCGCCTCGTACGCGTCGAAGTAGACCGGCAACATCTCGTGCAGGGCGTCGTTGAGCGGCGACCCGCCCAGCCGCTGCCAGTCCCCGGTCGTCCACCGGTGCTCGAGCGTCACGTCGAGCGGCACCAGCGTGACCGCCCAGCCGGCCGCGAACACCGCCGCCGCGGCCGCCGGATCGATGGCGACGTTGAACTCGGCGTACGGATTGATGTTGCCCCGCACCCGGACCGCCCCGCCCATGACCGTGACCGTGACGACCAGGTCGGGAAGCCGCGGCTCGGCGCGCAGCGCCGCCGCGAGATTGGTGCAGGGCCCGGTGGCCAGCACGTGCAGCGCCCCGGCATGCTCGCGCGCCAGGTCGACCAGCAGCCCGGCGGCCGTGCGCGGATCATGCGGGCCGCCGTCGGGCAGCACCACCCCGCCCACGCCGTTGTCGCCGTGCACGTGGCGCGCCTCGTCACGGTGCTCGCCCACCCCGACCGCGACCGGGATGCGGGAGCGCCCGGCCAGCGCGAGCAGGCCGGCCGTGTTCGCGGCGGCCTGCACCGCCGAGGTGTTGCCGTTGACGGTGCCGATGCCGATCAGCCGGACGTCGTCATGGGCCAGCAGCAGCCCGATCGCCAGCGCGTCGTCGATGCCGGTGTCGCAGTCGAGGTAGAGCAACATCCAATGTTTCTACCTTGTTCGAACCACGTGCACGCCGCCGACAAGGCTGTATTCGCGCACCCTGAGCACTATGCCGGAATTGCTGGCGCCCGGCTCGATCCGTACCCGGCCGAACAGCCGGAAACCCTCGACCCGCACCTCGACCTCCGGCGGCACCTGCAGCGACACCCCGCCGACCAGCGAGACCTTGGTCAGAATCGGTGTGACACCGGCCGGCAGCTCCACCTCGCCGAGGTCGAGATTCGCCCCGCCGACCGGCGTGTCCACGACCATGTCCCTCGGCATCCGCCACGGCCCGCGCACCTTGACCCCGCCGAGCAGGCTGACAAACCAGGCGGCCCCGTTACGGCCGGTGAACATCGGTGCATCCATGCCCCGGACGCTAACCGCGGTCGATACCGCCGGCCCGTGCCGGACGGCACTCCCACCGGATGACGGATGTCATGATCCTCTGTCCGGCCGGTCACGCTTCCGGGGTCTGGATGAGGGCGCGCCGCGGGACGTCGTGGCCTGCGCAACCCCGGGTGGCGTGGATGGCGTCGCCGGGATGCGCGGCGTGCGGTGCCGCGGCGGCCGTGCCGGGTGGGCGTGGTCTGGTGACCGTGCGGAGCGGCCGCCCCCACGGGCCGGGGACATGTTGACTGTGTTGACGCCGTCCAGATGGCATCAATGTTGACGTAATCAACATGTCAACATGTGCCGTCTTCCTGTCATCGGGATGGGTTAGCGTGCCGGCCATGCTCTTCGCTCCGGGGCGGGTGGTGCTGCGGCGCTACTTCCGCGCCTCCACCTACAGCTTTGTGAAGCCGATGGTGGTGGTCCGGGATGACGAGGCGGGCCTGCTGCTGTGGATGCCGGCCGGCACCGGGGTGGCGGGCCTCGAGGATCAGGACAGCCGGAACCTGCACGCGGTGTCGCTCGGCGAGATGCGCGAGCCCCGGCTGGTGCGCAAGACCTGGGGCGAGAACGACGTCCTGATCCTGATGCCGCCGGGCGCGGCGCACTCCGTGTGGTGGTTCTTCCGGCAGGCCGAGTTCGCCGGGTGGTACGTCAACCTGGAAACGCCATCCACACGCCACGACGAGGGGGTCGACGCGACCGACCTGGTGCTCGATGTCGTGGTCGCGCCCGACCGGACGTGGGTGTGGAAGGACGAGGACGAGATGGCTGACCGGATCGGGCGGCCGGACTACTTCGACCGCGACGGCGCGGACGAGATCCGGGCCGAGGGGGAGCGGGTCATCAAGCTCATCGAGGCCGGGGACTATCCCTTCGACGGCACCTGGACCGACTTCCGCCCGGATCCGGCTTGGCCGGCGCCGACCCTGCCCGTGGGATGGGACCGTCCAGGGCCGAACAACTGACGGACCGCTCGCGTTCGGGCGGGAGAACAAACCGGTGCCGGTAGCTGCGCGCGGCCGGGGACGTTAGTCGAGCTAGGAGACGTCCGGCCTGGTCATCAACGGCGACCGCAGCTGATTGAGCAGGTTGGGGCCGGTCAGGGGGATCAGGTTCCAGGTCGCGGTCGCCAACGGGCCGTCGATGGTCAGGCGGAGGCGGTGCGGGCCGGTGATGATGTAGAGGTCGGCGACGAAGACGTCACCCTGCCACCCTCCGGTCGCGACGAGCGGGCGCCCGAGCGGCGACGATTCGCGCCACGTGTGGTGCCCGACCCCGAGCTCAACGGAAGCGCCGACCGAAGCGCCGGCCGAAGCGCCGGCCGCAGCACTGGCCGAAGCGCCGGCCGAAGCGCCGGGCGAAACGTCGACCGAAGCGCCCGCCGACGTGTCGAACAGTGCCTCGGCCTTTGCCGGCTCGGGCAGATTCTCGAGCCGGAGAAGCCAGCCGCCCGGCCGCGGCTCCAGCATCACCGAGGTTCCCCACGACGGGATCGAGGCGCGCACGGAGCGTTCCGGCCGGTGCTCGCCGGCCACGAGCGGGAGCGACAATTGCCGCAGCCGCGCCGCCGGTGACGGGCCGTCCGGGGCGACCCCGGCGTCAACAGCGGGCAGGAGGCAGTCCCAGACGGCTTCCAGCGCGGCCTGGGTGTGCGGCATCGCCGAGGTCATGGCGACGACCAGGTCGTGAGACGGGATGACCAGGCAGAACTGTCCGAACGCGCCGTCCCCCCGGTAGCCGTGGCGGGACATCCACAGCTGGTAGCCGTACCCCTGAAGGCAGTCGGTGTCGCGGGACCCGTCCTCGAACTGAAGGGTCTCGATGCGGCGCGTTGTCGCCGCCGCCAGGAAGTCGCGGGGGATGAGCTGGCGGTCGTGCCAGCGGCCGTTGCGGAGCAGAAGTTCGCCGAAGGCCGCCACCGCCTCGGTGGTCAGGTGCAGGCCGTGGAAACCGAAGCTCTTGCCGCTCGCGACCCGGTCCCATTCCGCGCCGGAGATGCCCATCGGCCCGAACAGGCGCTCGTCGAGGAATTCGGGCAGGCCGCGTCCGGTGACCTGTTCGACGATGCGGGCGAGGACGAACGTGGTCGCGTTGTCGTACGCGTGTCGCGTGCCGGCCGGGTAGGGGAACGGCACCCGCAGGAAGCCGTCGATCAGGTCGCCGGGCGAGAGTGTCCAGGCTTCGGCCAGGCTGTCGTCGGCGTGACCGGCCGTCATGGTCAGCAGGTGCTCGACCGTCAGCGAGCTGTCGTAGGCGGGGAGGACGTCGCCGAGCCGCGTGTCGAGCGACAGCAGCCCGTCGCCGATCGCGATGCCGGCCGCCGCGCCGGTGAACGTCTTGGTCAGTGAATAGAGCAGGTGGGGCCGGGATGCCGAGTACGGCGCCCACCAGCCCTCGGCGACGACTCGTCCGTGCCGCACGACCATCAGCGAGTGGCATTCGACAGATCGCGCGTCGAGCCGGTCCAGCAGCGCCGTGATCCCGCTCGGCGCGATCCCCTCGGCGGCCGGAGTCGACCGCGGCAGCAGTTGCGGACGGTCCATTGCCGACGATCTTAGACGCCGGTCAGCCGCGACGATTCC
Organism: Actinoplanes sp. NPDC051411; assembly: GCF_040682075.1. NCBI lineage: Bacteria > Bacillati > Actinomycetota > Actinomycetes > Micromonosporales > Micromonosporaceae > Actinoplanes > Actinoplanes sp. NPDC051411. The sequence goes on from NZ_JBFBAD010000072.1 coordinate 43,292, forward strand.
GCCCACAAGCGCTGCTGGGCCGCGACGTCGTAGGACAGCTCGCTCGACCGCACCAGCGAGGGCGGCCCGGTGAACTGCAGCCGGCCGGGCGGCCCGTAGTACGAGCCGCCCTCAACCGCCGGGTCCGTCGCCGCGCGCAGGGTCGCCAGCGCACCCATCGGCGCGCTCTGGAACAGCCACGACGTCGCCCAGCGCATCGCCGGGTGCCCGATGATCCGTTGCTGGAGCGGGAAGTGCCGGATGAGTTCGGTCCGCGCGTTGCCCGGGTGGGCGGCCACGGCGATCGTCCCGGTGCCGGCCAGGCGGCGCTGCAACTCGTACGTGAACATCAGGTTGGCCAGCTTGGACTGCCCGTAGGCGCGGCCCCACCGGTAGCGCCCGCCCTCGGGAAGGTCGATCCGCGCGCGCCGGTGGGCGATGCTCGACACGGTCACGACGCGGGAGCCGGGCACGTCGCGCAGGCGGTCCAGGAGCAGGCCGGTCAGGGCGAAGTGTCCGAGGTGGTTGGTGCCGAACTGCAGCTCGAACCCGTCGGCCGTCCGCTGGGGCGTGCGCGACATCAGGCCCGCGTTGTTGATCAGCAGGTCGATCCGGGGCCACGCCGTGCGAATCTCCGCGGCGGCCTCCCGCACCGACGACAGCGACGCCAGGTCGAGCGGAACCGCCGACAACCGGGGGCCGCCCCCGAGCCGGTCGATCGCCTCCCGGGCCTTGGTCATGTTGCGGCAGGCGAGCACGACCGTGGCACCCCGTGCGGCGAGCACGCGGGCCGTCTCGAAGCCGAGTCCCGTGTTCGCGCCGGTGATGACCGCGACGCGCCCGGTCTGGTTGGGCACGTCGGCCGCCGTCCATGCGCTCATCGCGCCTCCTATAATCGGGACGAGCATTCCGGTTGTGACTATCCGGGATGGTCATCCCGTTTGTCAACAAGGGGGAGACGGAACCCATGCGCATCGACGCCCAGCGCAACCGGGACCGCGTCCTGGTGGCGGCGGCCGCGGCGTTCGCCGAGGAGGGCCTCGCGATCCCGGTCGCCGAGATCGCCCGCCGCGCCGGTGTCGGCACCGGCACGGTCACCCGCCACTTCCCGACCAAGGAGTCGCTCTACGAGGCGATCGTCCTGCTCCGGGTCGAGGAACTCGTCGAACACGCACACGAACTGGCCGCGACGAAAGACCCGGGGACCGCCTTCTTCGACTTCCTCTCCTTCACCGTCGAACTGGGCGCGGCCAGCCGGGGGGTCGCGCAGGCGCTGGGCGGCGGCGGCTTCGATATCGAAGCCGCCAGTTCCCGTACGGGTCTGCACCTCGCCGAAGTCGAACAAGGCCTGCTCGCCCGCGCCCAGGAGTCGGGCGCGGTCCGCAGCGACGTCAGCTTCACCGACGTGAAGGCCCTGATCGCCGGCTGCCTCTCCCGCGAGCAGCGGGGAACCGACCAGGCCGCCCGCCGGCGAATGATCGCCATCGTCTCGGCCGGCCTGCGCCCAGAGGACTGAGCTGGCCCGCGCCCGTGGGAGCTGAGCTGGCCCGCGCCCGTGGGAGCTGAGCTGGCCCGCGCCCGTGGGAGCTGAGCTGGCCCGCGCCCGGGGGACTGAGCCGGCCCGCGCCCGTGGGAGCTGAGTCCGCTGCGCCCGAGAAGCCGCGCCGATCAGCCGGTTCGGCACTCCTTCTGCATTCGCAGCGGCCAGAGGCCACTGTCGAAGGGGATGGAGACCCGGTTCGCCGACGCCGCCACGATGACCGTCGCCGTCCCGCTCCACGCCTGCGCCGGCGCGTCGGGACACGTCAGCGTGGCGATGACGCTGACAGTCGAGGTCATGCCGGGTTCGATCGCGCCGGGCGGTGCGATCGAGCCGTTGATCTGGACCTGGGCCGGATCGAGGTGGACGCTGACGAGGTCTATCGGTGTGGCGCCGGCGTTGGCGATCGACAGGACGCCGGCGAGCCGGACCTGCCCGTCGTCCAACCACACTCGCGGCGTTCCGTCGGCCGACACAGTGGCGGAGACCGTCACCACCCGAACCTGGGTGGTGCGCCGCACCGCATAGATGGCCGCGGCGCCGCCCACGGCCGCCCCGGCGACCATCATGCCCAGCGCGGCGACCAGGGAGATCTTCCGGCCCGGGGGCCGCCGCGGACGCTCCGAGGGAGCGTCCAGGTCGATCAGAGCGGGCTCTGCGGTCACCGCGGAAGTATAGGGGCGTGGCTCACCCTGGCTACGGCTGCGGAGTGCTGCCGAACGCGCTGAAGAACTTGTCTCGGAAGTCGCTCATCGGCCACACCGGGGCCCTGGTCGACGGGCGCAGGCCCGGGTCCCAGCCCCACCCGTTGATCGCCTGCAGCACCGCCGGATCGTGGGCGACGATCGCCACCGGGACGTCGTGGCTGGCGCCGTCGCCGGAGACGATCGGGGACGCCTGGTGGTCGCCGAGGAAGACCATCACGAGGTTCTTGTCGCCGTACTTCTCGACCCAGTTGACCAGCGTCGTGAGGGTGTATTCGATCGACTGGCCGTACGCGAGGCGGACCTGCTTCTTGTCCGACCAGAGCGCCCCCGGCTTGGTGCCGTCGGCGACCATTCTCGTGTAGACCGAGCCGTCGCCGATCTGGTTCCAGTCGGGCAGGTAGGACGGGATCGGCGCCCACGGGGTGTGGCTGGAGACCAGCGGCATCTCGACCATCAGCGGCTTGCGGCCCGGCACCTGGTACTCGATCTTGTTGAGCTGTTTGAGCGTGTACTGGTCGGGCATCGGCGCCCAGCTGAAGCGGGGGCCGGCGTAGCCGAGGTTCCGCGAGTCCCACACCGTGTCGTAGCCGTAGAACTTGCCCTCCGGCCACGCCTCGGTGGTGCCCGGCATGACGCTCACGGTGTGCACGCCGATCTTCTTGAACGCGCTGGTCAACGTCAGGCGGTCGGAGGAGACGAGGTCACGGTAGCGCTGCTGGTTGTTGATCCACAGCCCGGATTCGAGCGTCGAGTGGGCGAGCCAGCTCCCCCCGCCGTACGTCGGGGAGGTGAGCCATCCGCTTGCGGAGGCGAACCCGGAAGCCCGCAGCGACGCGGTGCCGTTGTCCAGAACCTGGTCGATGCCGGGCGCCAGGCCCGGCGCCTCGACCGCGCTGCGCCCGTAACTCTCCACGAACGTGAAGATCACGTCTTTGCCGCGCAGGGCGGTCAGCATGCGGTCCGCGGGGGTGTTCCGGTACGCGTCGACCCGCACCTCCTTCCGGAACGCGGCCTCGTCCTTGAGCCCCGCGCGGGCCTGCCCGACCCGGTCGAACGCGTAGGTGTACGTGCTGCGCGCCGCGACCGGCACCGACGCCGTGATCGACAGCCCGGTGAAGAACGCGAGCACCCACGCCAGCGCGACCCCGCCGGCCGTGAACGCCGACGCCTTCCGGTGCCCGCCGACCAGCCGGCCGAGCCGCAGCAACGCCCACGTGCACAGCCCCATCACGGCCACGACCAGCAGCACGATCGCCGCGACCGCGCCGATCGCCGCCGCCCGCCCGTAGGAGTCGACCACGAAGTTGTACGCGTCGTCGAACAGCACCCAGTCGAGCACCGGGTCGAACGGCCGGTTCAGCTCGTCGAAGAAGCCCATGTCCAGGCACTTCTCGACGACCAGCCAGCCGAGCAGCACGCCCGCGACGACCGCAACGACACGCCGCGCCTTCGGCGGCAGCACGACCAGGAGGCCGAGCAGGATCGCGCCCTCGACCGGGATGCGCACGAAGCCGAGCACGGTCAGCCGCGACAGCACGTTGGGGAAGATCAGCGCGGCGAAGACCAGCACGCACGCCAGCGCGGTCACCGCCGGGCCGTTCAGCACCGCGCGTACGCGCCTCTTGGCCGGCGGCCCCGCCGCCGGCTCGTCGGTGAGGTCGGCCGGCGGGGTGTCGAGGTCGATCGGCTGCACGTCCGGGGGAACGGAAACGAGCAACGGAAGGTTCAGGTCGTCATCCGATTTGGGTCATCTGACGCGCGGGGCCCTTCCGGGCCGTTCGGCTCTGGCCGCATTTGCGCCGGCGAGCAATGCTGTCACCGGAGGTGGCGCTGGTCATGGAGGTAGTCCTGGTGATCGCGAGCATGGTGCTGCTCGCGAGCGTGGCCGCCGCGGTGGCTCTCGACCGGGGACCGTTCTCCGCGCCGCCGCCGCGCCCGGGCACCGGCGGGCCGGTCCGGGTGGGTCTCCCCGAGACCCCGGCCGCCGGCCGGTGGGTGGGTCACGAGGCGAGCGTACGCGCGTGCGACGACCTACAGGCGCAGCTGCGCTCCGGGCTGCTGAGCTGTGCCGACTACCGCCGCGCGATAGCCGACGTGTCCGCCTCCCATGACCGCCGCCACCCGCTGCCCATCCCGCCCGACGCGTAGCGTCGGCTACGTGTTGATGCCGTCAACATTGACGTCAACACTCCAGCAATCAACACGTCAACCCGTCAGTCCACGGGTCTCGACGTCCGCCGCGATGAATTCCCCGTGCGCGGGGCGGTCGACCTGGCGCGGGGTCGGCAGACCTGGCGCAGGGTCGGTCGGCCTGGCGTGGGGTCGGTCGGCCTGGCGCAGGGTCGGTCGGCCCGGCGCGGGTCAGTCGACCGAGCGCCGGGTCAGCAGCGCGACTCCGGCGGCGCCGGTGGCCAGGGTCAGCAGGGACAGGCTCAGCTGCGCCGGCACCGCGGCCGTCGACACCAGGTCGATCAGGCCGAGCGCCAGCAGCGCCACCAGGCAGACCGCCAGCACGACGCCGGACAGGTGAGCGACCGCCGCCCGGCCGTCCACCCGGCGGAGGCCGCCGGGCGGCACGCGCAGGCTTTCCGCGTACGCGTCGGAGACCCGCACCAGTGACGCCGCGTCGACGATTCCCTGCTCGGACGCCGTCAGCCGGCGGAGTTCGAGCTGCGCGCGCAGGTGTGACGGCCGGAGCCGGAGCGCGCGGCCGTAGGCCTCGCGGGCGCTGAGCGGCCGCCCGGCCGCGAAAAGCGCCACCCCGTGCGCCACCTGGAGGTCAGCGTCGTAGTGGGCGAACTCGGCCGCCGCCCGCAGGCTGTTCTCGGCGTCGCCGACCCGCCCGGCCGCGAGCAGCGCCCGGCCCAGCCGCTCGGCCAGCCGCGGGTTGCCCGGGTCGTCGGCGCAGCCGGTCCGGGCCGCCGCGATCGCCAGCTCGTGCCGGCCGGTCGCCGAGTAGGCCGCGCTGACCAGGTACAGCGATTCGAGCTCGCCCGGGTCGAGGCGCAGCGCGGACCGGGCCGCGTCGAGGGCCGCGCCCGGGTCGCCCAGGTCGAGGCGCGCGCGGGCCAGCAGCTGCCACGCGCCGACGTTGCCCGGCTCGTGGCCGACGACCGGCGTCAGCAGGTGGGCGGCCTTGCCGGCGCGGCCGTGCAGCAGCAGGTCGCCGGCCTGGTCGAGGAGGTGGTCGGTACGCACGCCGCCCCAATCGGCCACCCGCGGCCCGATCTGCCGAGCGGGCCTGGTGCGGATCGGTTGCCACCGTCGAGGTGTGCGCCCGCGCTCGGATCTGTCGGTGCGGTCCGGTGCGGATCGGTTGCCACCGCCGGGGTGTGCGCCCGCGGTGCGATCTGCCGGGGCGACCCGGTGCGGATCCGTTGCCACCGCCCGGGTGTGCGGCATAGTGATCACCATGGCTTACGGAGTGGTGCTGCTGCCCGACGCCCGGACGGCGCGGACGCTGACCGAGCTCTCGCACGCCATCGGTCACGGCGCCCGGCCGCGGCATCTGCTGGGCGAACAGGCCCCGCCGCACGTCTCGGTTCTGCACCTCGACGTTCCCGGCGAGCGGGCGGCCGAGATCGCCGATCACGTGGCCGCGCATCCGCGGCAGATCACGGTCAAGGTCATCGGTCTGCTCTACGTCCCGGTTCCGGAGGGCGACTACTACGTCCCGGCCGGTGGCACCTATTTCGGCGTCGAGATGGTGCGCCGTCCCGACCTGGACGCGCTGCACCACGAGTACCTCGACTTCGCCGCCGCCCGGGGCATGGCGCCGCTGGGCGCGGTCGGTGACGACTACCGCCCGCACGTCACGCTGGGTGTCACCGAGGTGCAGCCGGCTCTGCCGCCGCTCGACATGTTGCCGCTCGGTGAGCTGCGATTGATCCTGGCCGGCGGCCCGATCGGCGCTTACGGCACCTTCCCCACGCTCGGCCGCGGTGGCACAGGTCACACTCCGAGCGCTTAAGCGCACCGTTCCGCAACCGATGTGGGCGGTTGCAAATGTGGAGCGAAGGGAGTTGCGAGATGGCAACGCGAATCGAACCCGCCGACGGCTACCGCTGGGACTCGCACAACGCATGGGTGCACCTGCGCAAGGACTGGCAGCAGCTGTCGGTCGACGCGCTGGCCAACGCCGACGCCCGCGTGATCGCCGCCGACAAGGCCGCCGTCGTGGAGAGTCGCCGGCAGATCGCCCATGTGCAGGGCTCGCATCTGGTCGACGTCACGGTGTAGCAGTTCGGCTGCCCGGCGCCCGCCGGGAGCATTCCCATGCTGTGCGGACCCTATGAATAGGGTTGCCGGATGCTCTTCACCGGGATCGACGACCTCCTCGCCCACGACGACCTCGGCGTGAGCGCCTGGCACGAGGTCGACCAGGGCCGCATCGACCGGTTCGCCGCGGTGACCGGCGACCGGCAGTGGATCCACGTCGACCCGGAGCGGGCCCGGCGCGAGGGCCCGTTCGGCGGCACGATCGCCCACGGCGCCCTCACGCTGTCGCTGTGCATGACGTTCCTGACCGAGGTCGTCCAGGTCGCCGGGGTCACCTTCGTGGTCAACGGCGGTTTCGACCGGGTGCGCTTTCAGAGTCCGGTGCGGGCCGGGGCCCGCCTGCGAGGTGCCGTACGCCTCCTGCAGTCCCGCCGCCTCGGCGACGGCGCCCGCATCGTCGTGCGCACCCGGGCCGAGATCGAGGACGGGACCCGGCCGGCCTGCGTGGCCGACCAGGTGCTGGCCCTCTACTGACTCCGGTTGCCCCGCAGCGCGTGGGTCTCGTAGTCGAGTCCGTACACCTTCTTCAGATCGGTGATCGCCCGCAGGGCGGCCCGGCTGTGCGGGCTCGCACTGGCCTCGCCCTCCTGCCCGGCACCGGCTCGAACGAGTGCAGGACGATCTTCTCCAGCAGCTCCCCGAGCGTCTCGTCGTTGAATTCGGCCAGGCCCTTGAGGACCTTGACCAGGCGCGCCTCCATGCGCACCCCGAGCTGTACACGTTCCATCCTGTTACCGTGGTCCCTTGGTAACAGGAGGCGCAACCGCTTTACCGCGCCGACACCCCGGCGAACGGGATCTCGGCCGGGGCCGCGGCCACCCCGCCGGCCGGGTGCTCCCACATCCCGCGCCGGCGCAGCTCGGGCAGCACGCCCTCGCCGAACCAGTACGCCTCCTCCAGATGCGGATAGCCCGACAGCACGAACTCGGAGATCCCCAGCGCCGCGTACTCCTCGATCCGGTCCGCCACCTCGCGATGGCTGCCGACCAGCGCCGTCCCCGCGCCACCGCGCACGAGCCCGACCCCGGCCCACAGGTTCGGCGACACGGTCAGCCCGTCCCGCCGGCCGCCGTGCAGCGACAGCATCCGGCGCTGCCCCTCGGACTCGCTGCGCCGCAGGCCCGCCTGCACCGCCTCGATGTCCGAGTCGGCGACCCCGCGCAGCAGCCGGTCCGCCTCGGCCCACGCCTGCTCGGCCGAGTCGCGGGTGATCACGTGCAGCCGGATCCCGAACCGCATGTCCGGTTTCAGCGACCGGATCCACGCCAGCTTCCCGGCCACCTGGGCCGGCGGCTCACCCCAGGTCAGATAGACGTCCGCGTGGGCCGCCGCGACGGGTCCGGCCGCGGCCGACGAGCCGCCGAAATAGATCGGCGGTGCCGGGTCGGGCCGGCGCGCCAGGCGCGCGCTTTCCAGCCGTACGTGGTGACCCGCGCGAGTCACGGTCTCGCCGCGGAACAGCGCCCGCACCACGTCGAGGAACTCGTCGGCGCGGGCGTACCGGTCGTCCTTGGCGAGGAAGTCGCCGTACTGCCGCTGCTCGGCGGACTCGCCGCCGGTGACCACGTTGAGCATGAGGCGGCCGCCCGAGAGCCGCTGGAAGGTCGACGCCATCTGGGCGGCCAGCGTCGGCGAGAGCAGTCCGGGCCGGAACGCGACCAGGAACTTCAGCCGCTCGGTGACCTCGCTCAGCATCGCCGTGGTCAGCCAGGCGTCCTCGCACCAGGCCCCGGTGGGTGTCAGTGCCCCGGTGAACCCCAGCTGCTCGGCGCTGCGCGCGATCTGCCCGAGGTAGGCGACCGACGCCGGCCGCACCCCGCCGGCGGAACCGGTCGGCACCCCGTGGCCGCCCCCGACGATGTCGCGCCCGTCGCCGTTGGTCGGCAGGAACCAGTGAAAGTCCATGCCGGCACTCTATCCACAACTCCTATCGGCTAGATAGGCATAGGACTGTGACCTCGGCCCGGTCGCTCAACTCCGGCCGCGGTATGCCGATGGCGGGACGTGTCGGCACGGCGGACGGCGTGGCGCTGGTGGGCCGGGGCGAGCGCCCTGGCGACCACCGGCTATTTCCTGCTACCCCTCGACACCGCCGTGCAGCGGCTGACCTTCGCCGCGTTCGGGTTCATCTGCGCGGTCGCGGTGCTCGCCGGTGTTCGGTTGCACCGGCCACGGAGGCCCGGGGTCTGGTACTGCTTCGCCGCCTCCGGGCTGACGACCACGGCCGCCAACGCGATCGTGGCGTACTACCAGGAGCGGCCCGGCGGCGTGCCGTACCCGTCGGCCGCCGACGTGTTCTACACGCTGTCCTACCCGCTGATCGCGATCGGGCTGCTGGCGATGCTGCGGGCCCGGCACGGCCGCAGCGCCGCCGGACTGCTCGACGCGGCCATGGCGACGACGGCGATCGGGCTCGCGTTCTGGGTGTTCGTGCTGCACCCGGTGGCGGCCGGGTCCGGGGCGTCGATCGCGCAACGGATCCTCGGCACCGAATACCCGTGCTGGGACGTCCTTCTCGTGGCCCTGCTGGCCCGGCTCCACCTGGGCGGCGGCGGGCGCATCACGACCAGCGACCGGCTGCTCGGCCTGGCGGTGACACTGCTGACGGCCGGGGACGCGACGTTCGCGCTGCTCTCGCTGCACGGATCGGCGTACGGCGTCGGCAGCCTGATCTGGCTGCCCGCGTACGCGCTGTTCGGGGCGGCCGCGTTGCACCCGTCGATGGGCCCGGCGGCCGTCGCGGCGCGGCAGCGCGACCAGGCCCGCGTACGCCCGATGCGGCTGGCCCTCCTGGCCGCGGCCTGCCTCTCGGCGCCGTTCCTGCTCTTCGTGCCCGGAATCGGGGCCGACCCGGCGAGCCCTGCAAGCGCTGGACCCCGGCCCTCGACGAACGCTCGGCCGAACACGCCCGCCTCGGCGCCGAGATGCGCGCCGCGCTCGACCGCGGCCAGTTCCGGGTCGTCTACCAGCCGATCGTCCACCTGCCCGAGGGCCGCATCCGGGCCGTCGAGGCCCTGGTCCGCTGGGAGCACCCGGAACGCGGCCTGGTCAGCCCGGTCCAGTTCGTGCCGGTCGCCGAGCAGAACGGTCTGATCGTCGAGCTCGGCGCCTGGATCCTGCGCACCGCCTGCGAGCAGATGGTCACCTGGCAGGCGACGCTGGGCGACCG